>NC_004722.1:5110904-5411809 GCF_000007825.1 Bacillus cereus ATCC 14579
GTGGTAAGCTTGCAATTGTTCCGTTGTTTCGTGTATTAACAGGCTGGATATCACCTTTATTATTGTAAATAGACGTAATTAAGCTACATGCTGCATCACTATAATAAGCTCCGCCACGTTTTTCTAATTGTGGTGGTTTAATATCTAAGTTCGGGTCTTTATATAACTCAAATAAATCATTTTCTAATTGTTTTACTACTTCTGCACGTGTACCTTTTTCAACAGAAGCTTCTTTCTCTTCTTCTAACATTTCACGTGTTTTGTAGTAGTAACGGTGGTATGGACATGGAATTGCACGAAGTCCTCGAATAAAGTCTGGTTCCCAGTTAAGCGCTGCGATATTTTCCATCGTAATTTGCTTTTCTGGATCTGTCACAAGCTCTAACACACGGTCCATTACACTCACGCCATCTAAATATACGTCTAATCCATATACCATATGATTTAAACCTGCGAAATCAACGTGAACACGACTCGCATCTACTTCAAGTAATTTTGCAAGACCCATACGAATTCCGATTGGAACGTTACATAGACCAACTACTCTTTGAATATTTGTATAACGAAGAACAGCTTCTGTTACCATACCAGCTGGATTTGCAAAGTTAATTAACCATGCATTCGGACAGAGCTCCTCCATATCTTTACAAATATCTAAAATAACAGGAATCGTTCTCAACGCTTTGAATAAACCACCAGGACCATTCGTTTCCTGACCGATTACATCATATTTTAATGGGATTGCTTCATCTTTTGCACGTGCTTCTAATAAACCAACGCGAAGTTGTGTTGTTACGAAGTCAGCATCTTTTAATGCCTCGCGACGATCAAGTGTTAAATGTACCTCGATTGGTAAACCTGATTTTTTCACCATACGTTTCGCTAAGTTACCAACGATTTCTAACTTTTCTTTTCCTGCCTCAATATCTACTAACCAAATTTCACGAACAGGCAGTTCATCATAACGCTTAATAAATCCTTCAATTAACTCTGGTGTATAACTAGATCCACCGCCGATTGTAGCAATTTTAATTCCAGTCATGCTTTATTCCCCTTTCGCTTCAAGCTTTTTATAAAGATCGATAAACTCTGCTGCTAATTCTTTCACTGTAATCGCATTCATTAAATGATCTTGTGCGTGAATTAAAAGAACACTAACCTCTGTTTTTTCTCCTCTTGCTTCTGATTGTATGAGCTCTGTTTGGAAATGATGCGCTTCATTAATCGCTTCTTTTGCCTTTACCATCGCTTCATCTGCTTCTACCATTTTCCCCTGTTTGGCAAATTGAAGTGCCTCCATCGCAAAGCTTCGTGCGTTACCACTATTTAAAATCAATTGGAATGGAATTTGTTCTGCTGTAGTCATCATAATTACCGCCCTCTCTATAAGGTTCAACCGATTTAAATACCCCTTCAGTTTGAACATTTCTATTACATTATTATTTTATGAATGATAGTTTGGTGTTCTTGTAGATGAGTTTCATCTTTTTGAACATGATATAAAGGTGATTGTCCTCACAGATAGTGTTATCTGTGAGAACAATTACTGTGTTACATAGGTACAGAGTTGTTATTTCCTTGTGCTGCTGCTTTTTCAGTACGAACAACAGAACGATCGCACAATACAACGAATGGATAGTAGATTACCATCGCAATTACAAAGTTGAATAACTGTAGAATTGCACCTGAAAGATGCCCACCTGTTACAAGATAACCACTAATAATTGGTGGTGTTGCCCATGGAATCATTGCAACTGTTTTTGGTCCCCAACCAATAGATATAGCTGTATAAGAAGTAATTACCAATACAATTGGTGTTATGATAAACGGCAAGAATAAAACTGGATTTAAAATAATTGGTGTACCAAAGATTACTGGTTCGTTAATGTTGAATGCACCTGGACCAATTGATAAGCGGGATACACCGCGTAATTGTGCACTTTTTGCTACAAGTAATACAACTACTAAGAACGCTAATGTTGCACCAGAACCACCAAGATATACGAAAGTATCAAAGAATGGTTTTGTAACAATGTTTGGAACATCAAATGCAGATGTGCCACCTTGGAATAACTTCATATTTTTCTCTAATGCTGGTAAGTATAACGGCTCAATAATACCACCAACGATATTTGGACCATGTAAACCGAAGAACCAAAGAAGATGAACAAGGAGTACAATGACAATTGCACTTGGTAATGTCCCTGCTAAACTTTGCAGTGGTGATTGAATCGTATTAAAGATAAATTCATGAACACTTGTACCAGCTAATTTCACTGCTAATTGAATACCTGCAACTACTGTTAAGATAACAAATGCTGGAACTATAGCTGCGAAAGATCTTAAAACTGCTGGTGGTACTCCATCAGGCATTTTAAAAGTAATGTTTCTTTGTACGAAGAAACGGAATACTTCAGTAACAAGGAGTGCCACAATAATTGCTACGAATAACCCTTGTGCACCTGTCCAAGCTAAGTTCAATCCGCCTTCTTTCGGTGTTGTTGGCGTAAGAATAATTAACGCACCAAATGAAATAATACCTGCTGACAAACCATCAACGCCGTAAGATTTTGCTAAGTTATAACTTGTTGTAAATGCTATGATTAGTGCTAGAATCGCGAAAGAACCAGTCCACATTCCACCGCCAACTTGTTTCCACGTTTCACCAAACAAACCTTTCATGAAATCTTGGAAAGCCTCAGATGGAAAACCATTAATTAGTGATGCCAGTGCACCAACTAAAATAAGTGGCATAACTGCGATAAATCCGTCACGGATCGCAGCTAAATGACGTTGCGACCCGATTTTACCAGCGACAGGAACAATATATTTCTCCATGAATGCAATAAACTTTTGCATTTCGCTTCCCCCCTAATTATTTTTTAAGTGTTAATGCGTGATCTAAAACTGCTTCTCCATTCATCATGCCGTAGTGCATTGGATTGATAACGTCGATTCCAACGTTTCTCTCATCAGCAAGCGTTTTCATTGGAAGAAAGCATGTAACGAACTTGTGGTCCTAGTAATAATACATCTGCTTGATCGATATTCGTTTTTACTGCATCCCCAGATACAGCCCAAATCTTTCCTTCTAAACCGCGAGCTTTTGCAGCCGCTTCCATTTTTGTAACTAGTAAACTTGTAGACATCCCTGCTGAGCAACATAATAAAATATTCATTTGAAAATCCCCCTTGTGTAGTATAAAAAATTTATGTTTTATTTATTTTTCTTTACGCTATTTATTAATGCAATTAGCGTGCCAACTTTTTAAAACCACTAAAATCAGTGCTTTTTCGAGCATTTTCTTTGTGTGTTAACGCTTTCAATTAGTGTGTCGTCTAAAAAACACACAGTGTGTTATAAAACAACACGCTTTTAACACATAACTGTATGAAAATAGATTAGTGTTTAGTTGTCTAGTTATGTTTAATATGAAAAAACACTAAAAAAATTTTTTATCGTAGAAATCTAGTAAAAAACAACATTTTCTTGAGCTCAGTCTTCTATCTATTCTATTGTCCAAGCATACTCTACTAGATTACATAAAATAAAATAGAATAAAATAACACAATTCGAAAGGGGATTCCTATGCCAAAACATAGAAAACAAAGCAAAATAAAGATTTATAGAATAACAAGCTATAAAAAAGACAAGCGTTCTGAATTAGACTCTGACAAATTTGAACTAGAACAGCAGGACAAGCATGATATACAAGACAAACAGGACAAACAGGATGAGCAGAATAAGCAAGATAAGCAAGTACAATCGGAAAATGTAACTATAGTACCTACAGATTCACACAGCTTAGATGTGTGGGATGAAATTTCTCTAAAGGAAATACAAGCTGGTGAACATACGAGCCTATTTGAAGAAAAGAGTAATTATCAAAATATTAATTTAGTCCAAGTAAACGATGTTCGCTTATACTTGGACAAGCAACTACAATTCAGTTCCGTTGATGAGCAAATTTATCATGAAGCACTTGTACATCCGATTATGGCAAAAGTAATTGATCCAAAACGTGTTCTCATATTAGGTGGTGGCGATGGCCTTGCCTTACGAGAAGTTTTGAAATATGAAACTGTGCTACATGTAGACCTTGTTGATTTAGACGAGGCAATGATTAATATGGCACGTAATGTTCCAGAAATAGTATCTTTAAACAAAAATGCTTTTTTTGATAATCGTGTGAACGTGCACGTATGCGATGCAAAAGAATTTCTAAATTCACCTTCATCTTTATACGATGTAATCATTATTGATTTTCCAGACCCAGCGACAGAATTATTAAGTACTTTATATACAAGCGAACTATTTGCTCGTATAGCTACATTCTTAACAGAAGATGGGGCTTTCGTCTGTCAATCTAATTCACCTGCTGATGCACCTCTAGTATATTGGAGTATTGGTAATACAATTGAACACGCTGGATTAACTGTGAAGAGTTATCATACAATCGTTCCTTCTTTCGGAACTGACTGGGGATTTCATCTTGCTACTAATTCTGCACATGTACTCGATCAAATTGAACAATTATATGTAGTACCAACTCCTCGAACATTGCCTGCTCTTCTTTTTCCTTTATTTCAATTTAAAGAAGAACATCTAGAACAACGTAACCTCGCTCTTTTAAATTCAGAATCAAATCTTATCTTACATCAATGCTACAAACAGGAAATGAAGTTTTGACAATATTATAATAAGGAGTGCTACCCTATGGAATATTCTACTTTTGGCAAGCATATAATAGTAGATTTGTGGGGAGTGGACTTTTCCCTATTAGATGATATGCACTTTTTAGAATATCATCTAGTTACAGCTGCAGATTACTCTGGTGCCCATGTTTTAAACGTAAGTAAAAAAGAGTTCCAGCCATATGGTGTTACTGTATTAGTGTTATTATCAGAAAGCCATCTTTCCATTCACACTTACCCGGAACAAAATTTTGCGGCTATTGACTGTTATACTTGCGGTACAACCGTTGAACCACAAATAGCGATTGATTATATCGTAAATATATTAAAACCGGAACGGATGCATATAAAAAGATTAATTCGTGGTATAGGAGAAATTGTTACTGCCGATTAATTATAACTCTTACTCATCCGAAAAAAGGAGGATTGTAAAATACCATCAGTGGGATGAACATTCCACTGATGGTACAGGCACATACATAAAATGAAATTTTAATTAGTGGAAGTTTTACTGCCCGTTAATTCGAGATAAAAAAACCTTGCATAAGCAAGGTTCATTCATCCACCGACATCTTCCTATATAACTCTACAAACTCACTCGCTAATTCTTTCACCGTAATTGCATTCATTAAATGGTCTTGTGCGTGTACCATTAAAAGAGTAACTTCGGTCTTTTCACCACCAGCTTCTTTCTGGATAAGCTCCGTTTGTACACGGTGCGCCTCTTTTAATTCCTCTAGTGCTTCTTGTAATTTAGCTTCAGCTTCTGTAAACTCCCCACGCTTCGCACAATCAATTGCTTCCATTGAACAACTTCTCGCGTTTCCCCCATGCAAGATTAAATGAAAAGCTTTCGTCTCTATCGTATCCATTTTAGTTCTTTACTCCCCCTTTTCTTCCGCCAGTTTTTGTTTATCCCATATTTTTAAGAACGGTAAATAAATGAAGAATGCTAGCGCAAAGTTAACAAGTTGTAAAATAACACCTGAAATTTTCCCGCCCGATCCTAAATATCCACTAAAAAGAATAGGTGTCGTCCAAGGTACAGCGGCCCCACTCGGACGTGCGACCCATCCCCATTCCATTGCAAAGTACGAAACAATTGTTAACACAACTGGAACTAATATAAATGGAATTAGTAAAAGTGGGTTCATCACAATCGGCATACCAAAAGTTACCATCTCATTAATATTAAATATACCAGGTGCAATTGACAATCTCCCTAAACTTTTTAATTGTTGACTTCGTGCAAATAGTAACATTCCGACAACTAGAGCAAGCGTTGCACCAGAACCGCCCATATAAATCCATAAGTCAAAAAACTGTGCCGTAATCGTATTTGGTACATCTTGCCCAGCTTGAAAAGCGACTCGGTTTTGATCCATTAACGACAACCAAACGGGGCTCATTACACCACCAACAATAGTAGCACCATGAATTCCACACGACCAAAGAACATGAACGAGAATAACTGCTATTATTGCGCCCCAAAGACTAGCACCAAGTACACTAAGTGGTTCCTGTAAAATTTGTCCTACAATATTATGGATACTGCCAAAAGAAGTATTTTCTATAATTAAGCGTAAAATCCAAATAACTGTTACAACAATAAATCCTGGAACAAGTGCTGCAAATGAACGCGTGACAGCTGGTGGAACTGTCTCTGGCATCTTTATAATTATCTTTTTTTGTACAATAAATCGATACAGTTCAGTAGATATAAGTGCAATAATCATTGCTACAAATAACCCTTGGCTTCCCATTAATGCAGCTGGGATAGCGCCTTCTACAAGTACACTTTCTTTTGTACTTGGTATAATATATGCAACTTGAAATGGCGTCGCAAGTAAAAACGTCACAAGCGACAATGCCCCGGATGCTAAAGCATCCACTTTATAATACTCTCCAAGCCTGTAAGCGATTCCAAAAACAGCTATTAAAGCCATTATATTAAAAGTTGCACTAACTGGATACCCTAAAGCTCTCTGCCAATTCTCACCAAACAAACCTGCCATAAACTCGTTATATCCGGGTATTGGCAGTGCACTAATAATGAGGAAAAACGATCCAATAATTAAGAAAGGCACTCGTTTTCATAATTCCATCTCGAATTGCTTGCAACTCCCTATGCTCTGCAACCTTCCCTGCTACTGGCATCACGTACTTCTCTAAAAACCGTATCATCTATCCCACTCTCCTCATGGTTTCATTGACAAAGCTGCTTGCAAGATAGCTTCTCCATTACAAAGTCCGTAATGAACGGATTGAATGACATCAACAGGTATCCCTTTATCCTTACATAATTCTTTCATTTTCGGTAATAAATAACGTACTTGCGGTCCAAGTAAAAGGACATCAGCTTTATCAATATGACTATTCACTTCAGAACCTGATACTGCCCAGATTTTCACTTCTATCCCTCTTGCCTCTGCTGCTTTCTCCATCTTTGTAACAATCAAACTGGAAGACATTCCCGCTGCACAGCAAAGTAAAATATTCATCCCGCTTCCCTCCCCTTTTTTCTCTACCTAAATTATGGTGCACTCCTTGCCACCACTAGGTTACAAATATATATGTCTAGATTTCCTGCTGTATGCCGAGCTTAAAAACAAAAATTTCTTGGTTTTCGCGCTATTCCATCTATCCGTATTCTCCTAGTAAAGAGAACTCTAACTCGCTATAATGATTCAGTATGACTTTTTTTAATTGATAGGAGGATATATTTATGAAGGCATATCGCTTTCCACTTATTTTATTATCTTCTATCCTAATTGGTGGTTTCATTGGTTATTTCATGGGTGCCGATGCAGTTGCTTTAAAGCCGCTTGGTGACATTTTCTTAAACTTAATGTTTACGATTGTTGTACCTCTAGTGTTCTTTAGCATCGCATCGTCTATTGCTAATATGGATGGATTAAAACGTTTCGGTAAAATTATGTCTAGTATGGCTGGGACTTTCTTATTTACAAGTATTTTAGCTGCTATTTTTATGATTATTGTTGTGAAAATATTCCCGCCAGCACAAGGTGTTGTACTAGAACTAACACAACCTGACAAAGCCGGCAAAGCTGTTAGTGTTGCAGATCAAATCGTTGGTATTTTAACAGTATCTGACTTCTCGAAGTTACTATCTCGTGAAAATATGTTAGCTCTTATTTTCTTCTCTATCTTAATGGGGATTGCAACTTCAGCAGTTGGCGAAAAAGGAAAGCCATTCGCTACATTCCTACAGGCTGGTGCAGAGATTTCAATGAAGGTTGTATCTTTCATTATGTACTACGCCCCAATCGGACTTGCTGCTTACTTCGCAGCATTAGTTGGTGAATTCGGACCACAACTTCTTGGAACTTACTTCCGAGCGGCAATGGTATACTATCCAGCTTCTCTAATTTATTTCTTTGTATTCTTCACATTCTATGCATACCTTGCAGGTCGCAAGCAAGGTGTACAAGTATTTTGGAAGAACATGGTCTCTCCTACAGTTACATCACTTGCAACTTGTAGTAGTGC
This sequence comes from Bacillus cereus ATCC 14579, assembly GCF_000007825.1. NCBI lineage: Bacteria > Bacillati > Bacillota > Bacilli > Caryophanales > Bacillaceae > Bacillus > Bacillus cereus. The sequence goes on from NC_004722.1 coordinate 5,119,110, forward strand.
CGCAAGTATTCCAGCGAACTTAGAAGCAACGAAGAAAATGGGTATTTCTTCAGACGTTCGTGAAACAGTTGTCCTTCTTGGTTCTACACTTCATAAAGACGGCTCTGTTTTAGGTGGCGTATTAAAAATTGCTTTCTTATTCGGTATTTTCAACATGGAATTCGAAGGGCCGAAAACATTAGCAATCGCACTTGTTGTTTCTTTATTAGTAGGAACAGTAATGGGTGCTATTCCAGGCGGTGGTATGATTGGTGAAATGTTAATCGTATCTCTATACGGTTTCCCGCCAGAAGCACTGCCAATTATCGCAGCAATTAGTACAATCATTGATCCACCTGCAACGATGTTAAACGTAACAGCAGATAACGCTTGTGCGGTAATGACAGCTCGCCTTGTAGAAGGTAAGAATTGGATCAAAAACAAATTTGCTTAATAGAAAGAGGATGCTCGTTTAGAGCATCCTCTTTTTGTCTTTATTTATTGATTAGTCGATACCACTCATTCTCTCTCGCCACAAATTTGTTAAAATCTTCACAAATATTCCACATCCATTATCCATTCTCCGTACTATAATCATGTATGGAAAAGGAGATGGAAACGATGACACAAAGCGCACCTGAATTTAAAGTTTTGCAAAGCATTGCATTTCTCGCTGTCGTTTTGCAAAGTTCCTTATTATATACAATGAATCAAGGAAATGTCTTACTTGAGCAATCCCTCATTATGGGCATGCTATTTAATCTTGCAAAATTCTCAGCACCAGCATTCATATTTATCGTTGGATTTCACTTAATTCGTCACTATACGAAGCAATTAGTATATAAAGAATATATTTCTGAAAAAGCGACACACTTACTCATTCCTTATTTCTTTTGGTCTATTCTTTACTTATTAACAACAAATGATCTTATTACATTACAAGGCGGAATAAAAAGTTTATTACTCGGAACAGCCGCGCCCCATCTTTGGTACGTTATTATGATGTTCCAAATTCACTTATTGTTCCCTTTACTATGCACACTTTTTTATTGGTTTCAAAAACGAACAGAAAATAAAAAAGACATATATAAATATATGACCTTTTTCGCTTGCCTATATTTTCTATTAATGTGGTTCTCTTCTCACTATATTTTTAATGGAGAAAAATTAACAAGCTCAACAATTTTACATTATACAGATCGATCATTTCTATTCTACTCATTCTATTTCGTTATGGGTGGCATTGCCGCTGTACCACTAAAAACTTGGCGTCTATTCGTCATGAAACATATCCCGCTTATAACAATATTATTTTTCATCTTATTTTTATTCATCAATTATGAGTTGTTTAGTTTTTACGGAGCAAACTCTATTCATTTAACTGTTTCTACCTATTTAAAACCATCTATGTTTTTATATATCGTATGCGAAATTATCATACTGTATGTGTTATCTATTATGATAGTACAGCGTCGTGGTTTCTTATATAAAACGTTACGTTTCATTGGAAATTACACGTATGGTGCTTATTTAGCTCACTTATTCTTCTTGCAACTATGCACAAAGTTTCTTTCTTTATTCACACTGCAAGAAAATACTATATTATATAGCCTATTACTATTTGTGTTAACGGCTATTATCTCTATTTCAACAATGGTCATTTGTAGCACAATACCATTTCATACTTGGATTACAGGTCCTTCTCCTACAACAAAGATGAAATGGACGAAGGTTGTATTCCGAAAAAATCATAAAAAACTATTCAAGCCATATATTTGATATAATGATACGCATATAAAAAGAAAGCGAGAGACACCTATGATTAATCAAGTTGGACAAATTATGCTATATGTAAATAACCAAGACGAAACAGTACAATTTTGGACAGAAAAAGTAGGGTTCCAAATCATTGCGGAAGAAAATAACGGAAATGGCTTCCGCTGGATTGAAATTGCACCGGCGAAAGAAGCAGGAACAAGCATCGTCCTTCACGATAAAGCGTTAATCGCGAAGATGCAACCTGAACTAAACCTAAATACACCTTCACTTATGTTCTTCTCAAATGACTTAGACCGTCTATATAAAGATCTTTCTGAGAAAAATGTCACAGTTGGACAGGTTGTAGATTTACCTACTGGTAGAGCATTCAACTTTGCTGATAATGAAAATAATTACTTTGCAGTAATGGAACGTAAATAAAAAATAAGCTATCCGAAAAAATCGGATAGCTTATTTCATCTTAAGAAACTTGTTCTACATTCGTTTCTCTATGCTGTATATGACTCGTGATCCAAGCAATTCCACCGGCAACAACGAGATAACATAACAATATTAAAATTTGCATTTGTAATTGCGACCAATCTCCTAAAGAAATAACATCTTGTAATCCTCTAAGAGAATGAGACATTGGGAGAAACTGTCCAATTTTGCTAAGAACAGCTATGTTTAATTCTCCTGGGAAAGTACCTCCGCTCGTCGCTAATTGCAGGACAAGAAGGGTTACCGCTAAGAACTTTCCAACAAGACCAAATACTGTTACTAACATAAGAATAAATGTCATGAACGTAAAGGAAATAACAATACTTGATAAAACAAAGAGTGGCACACTTGCGACTTCTAATTTCATAACACCTAGCACAACTACATCTACGAGTAGCGCTTGAATAAGTCCAATTAAATATACCAATCCTAGTTTATTAATAAAATGTACCGTTCCGCTTACCTTCATATTTTGTCTGCGGCCAAGAGGTAAAATATTCGATGCCATAATTCCGCCAACATAAAATGCAAGTGATAAGAAATATGGCGCAATGCCTGAACCGTAGTTAGGCACGTCAGAAACTGTTGACTTCACTAACTGAACTGGCTCTGAGAACATCGTATTACGTGCATCATCATTACGAACATCCGCTATCTTCTCTGCGCCCTCTCCCAATTTCGTAGAAAGTTCTTTCGCACCATCATCAAGTTTAACAAGTCCATTTGTTAATTTACCAGCACCGTTATTCAGCTCCGTTCCACCACTCGCAAGCTGATTTACACCTTCTTGCAATGATGTAAACCCATTTCCCCACTTCGTAAATCCATCAGCCAAATTCGATGCACCATCTGCTATCTTTTTCGTTCCAGCAGTAGCTTCATTTAACTTAACTCCGAATGTATTCATGCCTTCTTCAATCTTATGTTGACCGTCAGCAATCTTCTTCGCACCTTGTGTCAATTGTTGTTGGCTATTATTTAAATTATTTGTTGCTTTAGCTAGTCCATCAGACGTAGCAACAATTTTTTGAAAAGCGGGATCTTGCTGCACTTCTGGATGATTTTTCACGTAATCTTCTAATTGTTGTTTTACGCTATTTGCTGCATTGTCCGCTTTCACTTGCCCTTCAGCAAGTTTCTCACTTCCGTTCACCCATTCATTTGTACCAGCACTTAATTCACTAACCCCTGATTGTAAAGTTTTTTGACCTTGCGTCAATAACTCCATCCCGCTATGAAGTGAGGTTGCTCCTTGACTTAGCTCATTCGCTCCATCAGTTAAGGCTGATTTGCTAGAAGCAAGTTTTTCACTTCCCTCTTTCACTTTTGATGTCCCGTCACTTAAACGATGAATACCATCTGCAAGCTGATTTGCTCCATTTCTTGCTTCTGTCGTTCCTTCATGTAACTTCCCAGCACCATTACTTGCATCATTCAACCCTTGTGCTAAGTCTTGAAACTTTGAAAAGACACCTTCTGTATAAGATTTTGTAATACTATTTGAAATTTTTGTTTTCATATTTTCAACAGCTGTCGTTCCAATTTGCGCTGCTACAAAGTTTTTACCCGGATTTACTTTGTACTGAAGCTGCGCTGGCTCTGGTTTCTCATCCATAAGTGTACTTACCTTTTTAGAGAAATCCTCTGGAATCGTAACAACCATATAGTACTTATCTTCTTTTAGCCCTTCATCAGCATTTTTTTCTGATATGAAATGAAAAGCTAGTTCCTTATTCTCTTTTAAATTTTTCACAAAATCGTCTCCTGCACGAATTGTTTTCTCATCCATCGCAGCACCCTTATCTAAATTTACAATCGCAACAGGTAATTTATCTAATCGTCCGTACGGATCCCAATATCCAGCTAAAAAGAATCCTGAATAAATTAAAGGAACGATTAATAAAAAAATTAAAGCGATACGTCCATGTTTATGGTGCCACATCGCTTTCCAATCTTTAAATATAAGTTGAATTCCCTTCATGAAACATACTCCTTCTCCGAATTTAACACCATTACAATGGTTTAACAGATTTACTATACACGTCCATTTTCATACTGTATAATACATCTTTAATTATCAATCCATTCCTTTTGGTCTATAGAAAGGGGAGTCAAAATGGAACTTCTTCAACTAAAATACTTTCAAACAGTTGCACGATTAGAACATATGACAAAAGCCGCTGAAGAATTGCATATCGCACAGCCTTCACTCAGCAAAACAATTGCTAGACTAGAAAAAGACTTAGGCGTCCCGTTATTTGATCGCCAAGGTCGACAAATTACATTAAACTCTTTTGGGAAAGTATTCTTAAAACGAGTAGAGCGCATTTTTCATGAATTAAGTGAAGGTGAACGAGAAATTAAAGATTTAGCTGACTTACAACAAAGCTCTATTACGCTGGCTGTTTCTATTCCAAGAATATTACCCGAACTAATTGGTTCTTTTTTACTAGAACATCCTAACGTTCGATTCCAACAGTTTCTCGCATCTACTCCTTCTATGAAACGACAACTAGATAATATAGAAATTGACTTTTGCATTTCTTCTGTGCCAATTGAAGGCGAGGAGATTATTTGGGAACCACTTATTACAGAAGAAATTTTCTTAGTCGTCCCTTCAGGCCACCGTTTATCAGAACGTGAAAGTGTATATCTGCATGAAGTAAAGGACGAACCGTTTATTAGTATGAACACTGGTTATGGATTTCGGCACTTAACAGATGAATTTTGTAAAGAGGCTGGCTTCACTCCACATATCGCTTTTGAAGTAGATGAACCAACCGTGATTAGCGACCTTATTAAGCAAGGCCTCGGCATTGCTTTTGTCCCAAGTTTAACTTTATTAAAAAACTCTACTTTAGCATTAAATAAGTTACGTATTATTGAACCCATTTGTAAGCGAACGATTGGCTTAAGCTGGTCAAAAAAACGTTACTTATCGAAAACCGCTCAGCAATTCCGTGAATTCGTGATTGATTACTTCTCCAATATTAGGACGTAAAATGATATCAAAAAATAAAAGGTGCTATCCCCATAGGGTGGCACCTTTTATTTTTCACTCTTCTCTAATTCTATTTCAGCTAAAAGCGGCAAAACATTATCAAAAATATGCGTATTGTTATTTTCGCCTGTTACATATCCACCGTAATATCTACTAAATACGTTGTCATTTCGGAATGTGGCCATATGATCATACAATTCCTTCGCAAACTTTGTATCACCTGTTTGTAGTACGTACAAAATCGTTAGTCCATACGCGGCCGGCGATTCATAATTCACAGTTTGTTTTCCCGTTTCTAAATTGTAACGACCGTATAGCTTTCCATCCTCCTGGAACTTCTTCTTTATAAATTCCAAATAAGCAGCTGATGAAAGACCACCTAAACTTCGATGATATGCAACGTATGATTGGTCAATAAGATTCACTTCTTTATCGTACGTAAATGTACCATCTTCTTTATACTCTTTTGGGAATGCCCAGCCATGCCTTGGATAATCTGCTAAAAATTGAACGACTTCCTGATATTGCTGAGCAGAAACTTTGCCGTACTTCTTCATATAGGAGAATGCACGCGGATTTATGTATGATGTTGTTACAAAATTATTTTGTTTCCCTGCATCTGCATCATAATAATCAACATAATAATTATCTTTTTTATTATAACGAAGTACAGCATCACTTAATTGATCGGCAAGGTTTTTATAACGCTCTTCCTTATACATTTCATAAGCACGATATAATTGTTCTATAATACGAAGATCATCTATAAGTGCATTTGTAGCTGACTGCCTCTCTCCCTTTTCAGAGAGTTTCCATAAAACGATATGATTCTTATATATGAAATTATCTTGAATAACCTTTACTTGCTCATCAAATAACGCCTGATCATCTTTATCAAGTGTATACTGTAACCATAATCCCGCCGATTCTGATAAAGCTTCGCGTCCCTTAGCTTCACCCGTACCTGCCTTAGTATCTACTAAACGATACGTGGCAAGTGTTCCATTGTCATTCACCATATGTCTTAAAATAAAATTTTCTGTACGGTTTCCTTGTAAAGCTGACCAAAATACAATTCCACCTAAAGCGATTAAGAAGATAACTCCAATCCCTATATATAAACGTTTCCGCAATCTTTTCACCTCCCTAGTAAGGCTAACCTTAATTTTATCAGAACATACATAAATTTAAAAAAGACAATCTATTAGATTGTCTCCCGCATTTCTATCCCCCGCAAACCTCTTTAGAAGGTTTATATAGCGATTGTACAAGTCGATCATATTCACGACGTGTAATTTCTTTATTATATAGCTTCAATAATAAATCTCTATGCTCTTTTGAAAATGCCATCTTTTTAATGACTTCAGGATACATAAAACACCCTCTCCATTTCACATAAACTTCTTGATTCCGAAAAAAAGAACTTATGTTCGCATAAAAGATTATAAAAGATTCCTGAGCAAAAAACAAACAAAACATGACCAACTATTTATTTCTTTCTATTCAAAATATTACAACATTATATTATCATATTCACTTTTTAAATACATATATATTTTTGGTAGTTTTTTTGAATAAATCTTCCAATTCAATCAGAAAATAATGGCAAAAAAGAAGAGGAGTTTACATATGGATACGGTAACATTAGCAAGAGCATTTTTTGGTTCTTCATTAGCATTCCACATTATCTTTGCAACACTTGGTGTCGGTCTTTCATTGATGATTTTTATAAGCGAAATACTCTATCACTGGAAGAAAGACTCCGACTATGCCATTATGGCGAAAAGATGGACAAAGGCGTTTGCTATTCTTCTCGGTGTAGCAATTCCAACTGGAACAATTGTTGGTGTGCAAATCTCACTTCTTTGGCCTGGTTTCGCCAAAATTGTTGGGCAAGTTATTTCTGTTCCCTTCCAAATTGAGATTTTCGCCTTCTTTTTGGAGGCTTTATTCATGTCGATTTACGTATATGCAGCTGATAAACTTCCTCCATTTATGAGATTAATCTCGCTATTTTTCGTCATGCTTGGTGCCACGGCATCCGCCGTGCTCATTACATCAGCAAATACATGGATGAATACACCAGCAGGCTTTTCAATGAATCCAGATGGATCTGTTTTTAACGTTGATCCGTGGAAAGCTTTCTTTAATCCAAGTTTTGGCACAAGTGCATTCCATGTTGTTATTACGGCTTATGCAACTGGTGCGGCTGTCATTGCTTCTATCGCTGGATTTAAATTATTGAAGAAAAATTTAAGTACACGTGAAATTGCTTATCATAAAAAAGGGCTACTATTAGGGCTTGTCGTTACATTTATTACAGGCGCTACGATGTGGCTTTCAGGACATGAATCAGCGATCGCCTTACATAAACACTCACCTGAAAAACTTGCATCTGCTGAAGCTTTATTTGAAACGACATCACACGCACCGCTATCCATTGGCGGAGTTGTGGATCCCAATACACTTGAACTAAACTATGCACTTGAAATTCCCAACATGCTTAGCTTATTAGTGGGATTAGACCCTAGCACTGTCGTAAAAGGTCTAAAGGAATTTCCCCAAGAAACATGGCCACCATTTTATACACATACACTATTCAACTTAATGGTCGGCACCGCTGCGTTTACCTTTGCAGTTGCAGCAATTGCGCTCTTATATTGGTACTTCGTTTACCGAAAAAAGGGAACAGAACTACCGAAGTGGCTACTTTGGGGGGCTGCCGCATGCGGACCAATTATGATGCTCGGTATTGAATTCGGATGGATTTTCAGTTGTAGCGGTCGTCAACCATGGACAATTTATGGTATGCAACGTACCGTCGATGCATCTACACGCGCCGATTTCGTCGGTCCTTTATTTGTTTTGTTCATCATTTTATATATTGGACTCGCTATTTTAACAGTCATTGTTCTACGGACATTCTTTAGAAGACATCCATTAAAGAATGATTTACAACACCAAGGAGGCGATTCTCATGCATGAGGAAAGTATTGCAATCATCATCTTATGGGCCCTTATTTTCGTATACAGTATACTAGGGTCCATCGATTTTGGAGCTGGTTTTTGGGGCATGGTATACGCAAAACATCCGACGCTCGCTGCTAAACTTGCGAATCGGTACTTATCACCAACTTGGGAGGTAACAAATACGTTTCTCGTCTTCGTCGTTGTCGCATTTCTCGGCTTCTTTCCGAAAGCGGCCTTTACTCTTGCGACAGTAATGTTCGTACCAGTTATGTTAATTTTAGTGCTCGTTGCAGTACGTAGTACGTTTATGGTATTTGCTTACTCCTTGCCAAAATATCAGTACCTTCTTCGGGTTATTTCAGGTATTACTGGTCTCTTAATTCCAGCACTATTAATTACCGTTTTACCCGTTACAGAGGGAGCCTATATTACAATGTCTGAAGGAAAAGAAGTACTTCTGTATGGAAAACTTCTTTCTAGCCCGGTTATCTACTGTTATATGCTTTTCGGACTAACGTCTGAACTATTTCTCTCCTCTCTCTTTCTTGCTGATTTTGCGAGAGAACAAAGTTCAGAAGATACGTATAGAATTTATAGAAGAAATGCTATCATTCTTGGTCCTGCAACGCTCGTTACAGCAATCATCGCCCTCGTTGTAATGGACCCAGAAACACATTGGCTTATGCAAGGATTAATAAAGCAATTCCCGTGGTTTACAGTTTCTATTGTTTTATTCGTTATCGGATACTCGTCCCTTTGGTGGACAAACAAAAAATACAATACACTAGGATACCCTCGCATTGCCGTTTTAGCTGTCGTCGCTCAATATGCATTTGCAAGCTACGCTTACGGCGTCGCGCATTTACCGTATATTATTTATCCTGACGTAACTGTATTTACAAGCTTCACAACGACAGAAACGTTCTATGCACTGCTCATTCTATACGCAATTGGGATTGCAATTTTATTACCAGGATTTATTTTCTTCTGGAATTTATTCTTGAAGGATCGTACTTTTTTGAAGGAAAAATAATATAGTCTTGGAGTCTGTCCCAAAAGGCATTTTGGAATAGACTCCTTTTGTCATGTTTTGTCGATAAGTCGATATATTTTAAAAATCGCTGATATATTTTGAGTTGCGCCGATATATCTCCATAATCGCTGATATATTTTAAGTTGCGCCAATATATCTCCATAATTGCCCATATAAATTTCATTTACTATTTTACTGCCCCAATAATTTATAGACTCCTCTCATAATAGTTATTTCACTATTCGTGACACTTGTCCTTTAGCATGAAAAACACATATTCGGTTCATCTCGTTATACGTCTAGTTCTTCTTATTTTTTGCTGAATATACTACCAATATAAACTTGAGACAAGCTACATCTGTTCAAGGGAAAATAGAAAGGTAGGCAAAATATGAGCATTGAAATATGGATTACTATTATTGTATTCTTCTTAACGATGATTGTTATCTTTTGGCGGCCTCGCGGTTTAAATGAGGCGTGGCCAGCAGCAATTGGTGCTGGCATTATCCTAATTACTGGACTTGTGTCAAAACCAGACGTCATAGATATTGTTAGTAAAATAGGAGGGGCCTCCATAACAATATTAGCGACCATCGTCATGGCAGTTATATTAGAAAGCTTCGGCTTCTTCCATTGGTCCGCAGCGAAACTGGCAAATCTAGCGAAGGGTTCTGGACGCCGTCTATACTGGTATATTCAATTATTATGTTTTCTTATGACTCTTTTATTTAATAACGACGGTAGTATTTTAATTACAACTCCCATTTTAATTCTTCTTCTAAAAAACCTTCAATTAAAACCACATCAACAAATTCCTTATTTATTAAGTGGCGCTTTAATCGCTACTGCATCTAGTGCACCAATTGGTGAAAGTAATATCGTAAACTTAATTGCATTAAATATCGTTAATATGACTCTTTATATGCATACTGCTATGATGTTTGTACCTGCAACATTAGGCTTATTATTTATGTCATGGCTCATGTATTCAGTTTTGAAGAAAAAACTTCCGAAAAAATTACCTGTTTCTTCATATGATATTGAAGAAATTTTCTTCACGAAAAACTTCCATCCACTAAAAGGAAATAATTCTGTTGATACGAAACAAAAACGGACAAGATTCATGTTAAAAGTATTAGGTTTCGTCTTCCTGATGCGCTGTCTTCTATTCGTTGCATCCTTCTTATCCATCCCAATTGAAATCGTTGCAGTACTTGGTTCACTTGTTCTTCTCATTTGGAGATGGTACTACTTACGAACAAACCCTGTCGACATTTTGAAAAAGACACCGTGGCACATTTTAATTTTCGCCTTCTCTATGTACGTCATTATTTACGGACTCCACAACGCAGGATTAACAGCTGCACTTGTACAATGGCTCGAGCCAATTGTGAATCAGCATCTACTCTATGCTAGCTTTGCAATGGGCGGACTTGTATCCATCCTCTCTAACGTCTTCAATAACCATCCTGCCCTTATGATTGGTACAATCACATTAACAGAAATGGGACTAGATCCAGTCACATTAAAAACAATCTATCTTGCAAACATCATTGGTAGTGACATCGGTTCACTATTACTACCAATTGGTACACTAGCTTCACTCATTTGGATGTATATTCTGAAACAAAACAAAATTAAAGTAAAATGGAAAGACTATTTAAGTGTATCCCTTATCGTTATCCCGCTCACAACAGTCGTCACACTATTCCTCTTATTCTACTGGGTACATCTCTTCTTTGCCTTATAAACAACAGAAGCCCCATTTGCTACCGTCTTAGCAAATGGGGCTTCTTCTATAATAAAGTTAGGTACTACAGTGTGATCAATCAAGTAAAGAGGTGTAACATGTTATTGATATAAATGACTACCAGCTTCTTTAAATTCTTCTGCTTTCTCTTTCATTCCTTTTTCAATTGCTTCTGTCGTTTCTAAATCATTTTCTTTTGCATACTCACGAATATCATGTGAAATTCTCATACTACAAAACTTCGGTCCACACATTGAACAGAAGTGAGCTGTCTTTGCCCCTTCTGCAGGCAACGTTTCATCATGATATTCCATCGCACGTTCAGGATCTAAAGATAAATTAAATTGATCGCGCCAACGGAATTCGAAGCGTGCTTTTGAAAGTGCATCATCACGCTGATGAGCCGTTTTATGTCCTTTCGCAAGATCAGCCGCATGCGCTGCAATTTTGTACGTAATAACACCCGTGCGTACATCATCTTTGTTTGGCAAACCTAAATGTTCTTTCGGCGTTACATAACAAAGCATCGCTGTTCCAAACCAGCCAATCATAGCAGCTCCAATCGCCGATGTAATATGGTCATAACCTGGTGCAATATCTGTCGTTAGTGGCCCAAGTGTATAAAACGGCGCGCCCTGACAAATATCAAGCTCTTTCTCCATATTCTCTTTAATTAAGTGCATCGGTACGTGTCCAGGTCCTTCGATCATAACTTGCACATCATGTTTCCAAGCAATTTTGGTTAATTCACCAAGTGTTTCAAGCTCAGAGAATTGTGCTTCGTCATTTGCATCTGCAATCGATCCTGGACGTAATCCATCTCCAAGAGAGAACGAAACATCGTACTGCTTCATAATTTCACAAATCTCTTCAAAATGAGTATATAGGAAGTTTTCTTTATGATGGAATAAACACCACTGCGCCATAATCGAACCACCGCGCGAAACGATACCTGTCGTACGCTTTGCCGTGATTGGAATGTAACGAAGCAATACACCAGCGTGAATTGTAAAGTAATCAACGCCTTGCTCCGCCTGCTCAATTAACGTATCACGATATACTTCCCACGTTAAATCTTCTGCAATTCCGTTTACTTTTTCCAGCGCTTGATAAATCGGTACAGTTCCAACTGGTACAGGCGCGTTACGAATAATCCACTCACGCGTCGTATGAATATTTTTACCTGTAGATAAATCCATAATCGTATCTGCACCCCAGCGCGTTGCCCATGTCATCTTCTCTACTTCTTCTGCAATCGAAGAAGATACAGCTGAGTTTCCGATATTCGCGTTTACCTTCACATGGAAATTACGCCCGATGATCATCGGTTCAGCTTCTGGATGATTAATATTCGCTGGTAAAATAGCGCGGCCTTCTGCGATTTCCTTACGAACAAACTCCGGCTCTACCCCTTCACGAATCGCAACATACTCCATCTCAGACGTAATAATGCCATTACGTGCATAGTGCATTTGCGTAACGTTTGCACCTTGCTTTGCTCTAAGTGGCTTGCGATCCATCTGCGGGAAAACAGGTGTATGTTTCGAAGCCACTTTCACACCGTCATCCTCTGGTTTCACTTCACGCCCTTCGTATGCTTCTACATCACCACGCCCCAGAATCCAAGAATGGCGCGGCGTTGGAATCCCCTTTTCTAACTCCACTTTATACTCAGGATCCGTATAAGGGCCGCTCGTATCATACACACGAATTGGCGGATTTGGAACGCCATTCGTTTCGCTTTGTTCAATCTCACGCATCGGTACTTTCATGCCTTCTCGTGGTCCATCCACATATACTTTCTTACTCCCTGGTAAACTCGATTTCAATTCAATTTGCTCAGCTGAAACAGATTGTTTCATAAATTTTATTGCCCCCCTGTTCGTGACAAGGACGAGATATGGCCAGCGCATGCCAAAATAAAAAGAGCCAGGTCCATAAAAAAATAAGGACCTGGCTCATAAAGACATCATTATGTAAAGCCGTTAACTTCCCTACGCTGGTACGAGCCAGATCAGGTCCAAAGGGTTAAGAAGTTCACGCGCTTCTCTCTCAGCCTACGCATACGTTAGGCACCCCTAGTTTATCACTGATTTAATTTTCAATACTTTCCCATCATACACCATAATCTGAAAAATTCAAAGCTTATTTCTTTTGCTCTTTACGGAATCATCCACGTTAAATAATACGCCTGCACATACGTCATAATACCAACAATAATTACGAAGAATAAGCTATGCTTCACTGTAAAACGGAACAAATCCGATTCTTTTCCAGCAAGACCAACCGCTGCACAAGCGATCGCAATCGACTGCGGGGAAATCATTTTACCTGTTACACCGCCTGTTGTATTTGCTGCAACGAGGAGCACTTCAGATACGCCGACTTGCTGCGCTGTAATGGCTTGTAAATTTGAGAACAGTGCATTCGCAGACGTATCAGACCCTGTTAGGAATACGCCAATCCAGCCTAAGAATGGTGAGAAGAACGGGAATAGGCCGCCAGTTCCGGCTAATGCTAACGCTAACGTGGAAGATAGACCAGAATAGTTTGCGATAAATGCAAACCCTAGTACGAATCCGATAGATAGAATTGGCATTTTTAATTCGCTTAACGTTTCTTTAAATGTCAATACTGCATCTTTTACATTCATTTTCAAAATAAACATGGAAATGATACACGCAATTAAAATCGCTGTTCCGGTTGCCGATAATACATCAAACTTCAAAATTGCCTCGTAAGGCGTTGGTTTATTTACAATTGGCTCTGCTTTCATTACTAGATTATGCAGACCTGGAATTTCAAACTTAAATACAAGACTTTCTAAAGCCCCTCCTGGAGTGAATAATGCCTTAAAGAAACTTTGGCTCCAAATGACTACCATAACCGTTAATACGATAAATGGGGACCATGCCTTCACTACTTTTCCAAACGTTAATTTCGGCATCGATGCCGCTGTCGTTGTTGCTGCTACTTCACTATTTACTTGCCCAGATTGATAAATTTCTTTCGGCTGCCAAACTTTTAAGAACAGCGCTAAACTAATTAAACTTACAAGTGCCGATGTAATATCCGGAAGTTCTGGTCCTAAAAATGTCGCTGTAATGAACTGCGTAATCGCAAATGAACTACCCGCTACAAATAACGCAGGCCACGTTTGTCGTATCCCCTTAAATCCATCCATTAAAAATACGATAAAGAATGGCACAAATAATGATAGGAACGGTAATTGATGCCCAGCCATTTGTCCAATTTTATGTGGATCAATACCTGTTACTTGTCCAGCGACTGTAATCGGAATTCCCATCGCTCCGAACGCCACTGGTGCAGTATTTGCAATCAAACAAAGACCTGCTGCGTATAAAGGATTTAACCCAAGTCCCGCAAGAAGTGCTGCTGTAATCGCTACTGGTGCCCCAAATCCTGCCGCTCCTTCTAAAAATGCTCCAAATGAAAATCCAATTAAAATAACAAGTAGACGATGATCGTTCGTAATCGATAATACCGATGCACGAATCACATCGAATTGACCTGTTTTCACAGAAATTTTATATAAAAATACCGACATAATGATAATCCAAGCAATTGGCCATAATCCGTATAAGAAACCATATCCGGTCGCTGCCATTGCCATCGTGAACGGCATTTTATAAGCGAATAACGCTACTAAAACTGTAAGTACAACTGTAATAAATCCTGCCACATACCCTTTCATGCGGAAAACTGCTAAAGCTAAGAAAAAAAAGATAATCGGAATAAGTGCTACCGCTGCCGAAATCCAAATGTTTCCGAATGGATCATAAACTTGTGTCCATGTGTTCATTGTTCTCTCCCCCTAAAGAATCCCCTTTTAAATAGAATAACCTCATCAATAGACTATCAGGTCATCATACCTTTAAGTCTAAAATAAAAAAACGTTTAAGAAAACGTTTTCAACAACTTTCATTTATACTGTACCATAACAATTTCCATTAAAAAAGATTTTTTTGAAAATTTTATCATTTGACGAAAAAATCTTACAAAATCGTCATGTTCCTGTAATGTTCATCGATAGAAAGCTTGCAAAATTTATTGCATAATAATAGTATAACAACGGACATTATTTATGAGGTGATATATATGAATGGAAACAAAATATTAGCTGCTTTATCGTACTTTAGTGTACTATTTGCCCCTATCTTATTCCCAATTATCGTTTGGATTGTGGGGGACGCTGAAACAAAGCCACATGCAAAACGTGCTCTATGGACACACATCATTCCAAGTATTGCTACATTTATCGGCGTAGCCATTTTAGGAATTATGGGCATGGGATCTGACCAAGCAGATGTAACACTTGGAATTGGATCAATGATTGTCTTAGCTATTTGCGGAATCATCAGCTTATACTACTTCATCTGGAACATTGTAAAAGGAATTAAAGTACTGAAAGCTTAATTTTAAACAAACGTTTGTTTAAAAAAGGACCCTTGCAAATTGCAAGGGTCCTTTTCCTAATTCGTTCACTTTATCTTCTGCGTTTCTTCTTTTTTCTCATCATTTTCTTTCGGCGCGTATTCACTTTATCCGCTATAATGTGAAGCGTACTTGCCACAACAATTCCCATTAAGAACGTTACAATTTCAACCTCATGTTTCTTCGCAATTTCTATTAAATTACCATCCAGTGCGATTACATTTAATAGAAATAAAAATGGAGAAAAGACGATTAACATGTACGCAATACGAATCACATCACCAAGTATAATCGTATGCGTAAAGAAAGATCGATGCGGCATTACTTTTTTATAAGGATACCAAAATATACGTAAGAAACCCCATTTGTTATAAGCATTACTGTACGTATCTAAATCTGGTGTTAAAAATGAAGTACCTACTAAAAAACCAATTGCAAAAGTTAATAAAAAATCAAAATTTGTTAATCCATACGAAAAGAGAAAAAACAAAACAACCGGAAGGGATATTAAGTTTATTTTCGTATGCGTTCTTCCTGATGGCATAATGCACTTCCTCGCTTACGTTCGTCCTGTCACCTTATGACAGGTTTCACCTATTGACCTAATTTCTGATCGATAAATGTTGTGTCTATATCCGAACCAAACCATTCTGCCAACTTCACTCGTGCCTTATCTTTCACATCTTCATTGACGTATAACGACACCTGTATTAGTGCGGCCGTTAACGCCCCTAAATCATCCGTATAGCCAATTCCAGCAATGAAATCTGGAATCGCATCAATCGGTGCAATAAAATAAGCAAGTGCTCCAATTACAATAATTTTCACTCGTTTTGGAACATCGGGTCTTTGCAAAACGTAAAACAGTAATAAACTTGCATAAATGACCGACTCCCCAGCTTGCTTTGCAACATGTTTTACTTTCTTCCAAAACGCTTCAACTGAAAATTTTTGTTTCATGTAAAAAGCCTCCCTATTTTTAAAAAGAAATAAGCTACAATATGTTATCAGTAAAAGTTCATGGAAATTACACAAAACCTATCAATGAACTTTTATTGTAACAAACAAACCAAAAAAGAACAAGTGTTCGTTAATTTTCACACGATTTCCTTCATATAATAGATTTCTAGATAACCCTTATCCATCTTCGTTTCTTATTTCTCAACAAAGAAAATTTTCACTTCTACTTAACATTCTGCTCTACCTTTGTTATATTTTCTAGTTGACGGACATATAAACGAATGTTAAAGTTTTCTCTGGTAGTGACAAATCTTATACAAAAAATGTAAAATGTTATAGTGTTTCTCAGAAATGAATTTTGTTGTATAATACAGAAATGACGTTATGCTTATGAGCAACAAAAGAAACCAAAAGGGTATGCATAGTTATAGTCGTATATGGGTGAATATAGAACCTTTAATTATGGCCAAGAAAACTATGTATTTTTTATTTTAGCATTTTTCGCTCCAAAATCGACCAAGCCTGATAGAGAAAGGGTGGAAATGAATGAAAGAAACCTTGAAATCACAATTTCAAAATGTGCGTTTCACTGTATTCGTAGCTTTAGCCTTATGGCTAAAAACTTACCTTATTACACGCACAAGCTTTGATTTAAAACTTGAATCTTTCATGCAAGAATTCATTTTATTCCTTAGCCCATTAGCAGCATCATTACTGCTTGTTGGTCTTGCATTATTTGCAAAAGGGAAAAAACGTAACTATATAGCACTTGGAATTAATTTTGTCTTAACAATCGTTCTTGTTGGTAACGTAATGTTCTACGGATTCTACAATGACTTCGTTACATTACCGGTGCTAGGACAAACATCTAACTTCGGAAGTTTAGGTTCTAGTGTGAAAGAATTATTTAACTACAAAATTATCCTTGCATTTGCAGACATTATCGTTTTCTTCGTTCTATTAAAGAAAATGAAGAACTTTGCACCTACAGAGCGTGTAGCACGCCCGATGCGTTCTCTATACTTCGTATCAACAGTTGCTATTTTCTTCGCAAACTTAGGACTTGCAGAAGCTGAACGCCCAGAACTATTAACACGTTCATTCGACCGCGTTATGCTTGTTAAAAACTTAGGATTATATGTACACCAAGTATACGATCTTGGCTTACAAGCAAAATCAAGTTCACAAAAAGCGTTCGCTGACGGTAGTAAATTACAAGAAACAGAAAACTACGTAAAAACAACACACAGTAAACCAGATCCAAATATGTTCGGTACTGCAAAAGGGAAAAACGTAATTGTTGTCTCTCTTGAGTCATTACAAACATTCTTAATTGGTGCAACAGTTAACGGACAAGAAGTTACACCATTCTTAAACCAATTTACGAAAGAAAGTTATTACTTTGATAACTTCTTCCATCAAACTGGTCAAGGTAAAACATCTGATGCTGAATTCCTAGTAGATACTTCGTTATATCCACTAGACCGCGGTGCTGTATTCTTCACACACGGTAACAATGAATATACAGCAACTCCAGAAATTTTACGTCAGCAAGGGTATCACACGTCGGTATTCCACGCAAACAACGCAACATTCTGGAACCGTAACATTATGTATCCAGCACTTGGTTATGATCGTTACTACAACGAACTTGACTACAAGATTACGCCAGAAACAAAATTAAACTGGGGATTAAAAGATATCGAGTACTTCGATCAATCTATTGATATGTTAAAACAAGTGAAGCAACCATTCTATACTCGCTTCCTTACTTTAACGAATCATTACCCATTCACTTACGATGACAGTACAAAATTAATCGACGAATACAATTCTGGTGATGGAGTATTTGACCGTTACATGGTAACTGCTCGTTACTTAGACGAAGCAATGAAACACTTTATTGAGCGTCTAAAAGCAGAAGGTATTTACGACAACTCAGTAATCGTATTCTACGGTGACCACTACGGTATTTCTGAAAACCATAACCGTGCAATGGCACAGTTCTTAGGAAAAGAAGAAATCACTGCATTTGACCATATGAACTTACAAAAAACACCGATGTTTATTCACGTTCCAGGTCAAAAAGAAGGTAAAACAATTTCGAAACCAACTGGTGAAATTGACATTAAACCAACTATTCTAAACTTACTTGGTGTAGATTCTACAAATGACGTTCGATTCGGTCATGATGTATTCTCACCTGATAATAAAGGATTCGTTGTTCTTCGTGACGGTAGCTTCGTTACAGATAAATATATGTACACAAACAGTACATTCTATGACCGTGCTACTGGCGAAGTTGTACAATTACCGAAAGAAGAATCTCAACCACTAATTGATCGCGCCCAAAATGAATTGAACATGTCTGATAAAATCATTGAAGGTGACTTACTTCGCTTCTCTGAAAGTAATAAGATCAAAACTGGTGAAGTAAAAACAGTTATTAAAGAAGAAAAGAAGAGTGCTGAGTAATCTCAGCCTCTTTTTTTATTTTCTTCCATACAACTACTTATATTCATTAACTTTAAAATTACATAACCTTTACCAAATATTCACATAGTGTTAATGAAGAATCTCTATAATAAAATATGTAAACGAGGTTCTACATATTTCTTTTCTCTCATCCTTCGCAAGACCCCTTAAAGAAGTGTGTAAATCTCCTGCCCCCCCCTCCCCACCAGCGTCCCGCCGCACGCTCCGTTTCCACCCCCAAAACATTCAACGAGACAATGTCCCTATGAAAGATAGCTACCCTCCTTGTGCAGCATTCCATAAGAATGTTGCTTTTTTTTATTTAAAAGCAGGATTCTCATTCTTATTTTCGAATTTGTATATACAAAATGCTGTAAAGTGAAACTTTAATCAGCCCTCACCAATCGGGCAGCTACGGGCAGTTATTCGCCCAATTCACTTCTTTGCTCCACCCGAATTTTTAAGTAGGAGTTTTACTGCCCGTTAATGCGGGGTAAACCATCCTTACTTCTCTATGATTTACAAATACATATACGGTCATATGTAGAGAATTGCTTACATAAAAATTACTATAGTGATTTTTATCTCGCATGAATGAAAGTTTCACATTACTTACGTACTTACGAAAGGATGGGACGGAAATTGGCATACGAAAAATTTGTACTTTGGAATGATGAAGTTATTGATACAACAAAACAACAAACGTACATAGAACTTGAAGAGAGAGGTTCGCAGTTCGGAGATGGTGTCTACGAGGTTATTCGCCTATATAAAGGGAACTTTCACTTATTAGATCCGCACATAACGAGATTATATCGATCCATGGAAGAAGTAGAATTATCGCTCCCTTTCTCAAAAGCTGAGCTCATCACTTTACTTTACAAATTAATTGAACGAAACCATTTCCACGAAGATGGCACAATTTATTTGCAAGTATCTCGTGGTGTACAAGCTCGCACACATGTATTTTCATATGACACCCCTCCGACAATTTATGCCTATATTACAAAAAAAGAAAGACCAGCCTTATGGATTGAATATGGTATACGCGCTATATCAGAACCCGATACTCGATGGCTACGCTGTGACATTAAATCATTAAATTTATTACCAAACGTACTAGCTGCTACGAAAGCTGAACGAAAAGGCTGTAAAGAGGCACTTCTCGTAAGGAATGGTATTGTAACGGAAGGAAGCCATTCCAACTTCTTTTTAATTAAAAACGGAACTCTTTACACACATCCAGCCAATCACCTTATTTTAAATGGCATTATTCGTCAATATGTCCTTTCTTTAGCGAATACTCTTCACATTCCTGTACAGGAAGAACTTTTCAGCGTTCGTGACGTTTATCAAGCAGATGAATGCTTTTTTACAGGCACAACAATTGAAATTTTACCAATGACCCACCTTGATGGAACCGCGATTCAAGATGGGCAAGTTGGAGCTATCACCAAAAAACTGCAAAAATCTTTTAATAAAATCTTGTTACAATCCAATATGTCATCTTCTTAAACACGAATAATTTCTGTCCTTTTATATTCAATATATGCATTTAAATGGAAATCAAGGTGTAAATTTATATCTTGATTTTTTCTTGTAATCTTTTTGTCATATTCAGATTCCCACATAAGCCTTGACAGTAATCGACATGCTCTTTAGAATTTTTAACAGTTGGTAAATATTTCTTCACTACATTACAGACAGAAAGGAATCGACAAATTATGAAAAAGTATCTTGCCGGTCTTGCGGCAGTGTCTGTAGCAGGAGGAGCAGCACCTACACTTGATAGTGTTCAAGCTGCACCTGAACAAAATACACAAAAAGCTGCTACAACTGTCCAAGCTTCTGCGTCAAACAACTCATCTTATACGGTAAACACGAGCGTCTTACATGTTCGTGCGGGATCAAGCACTTCTCACGACATCATCTCACGTGTTTATAACGGTCAATCACTAAACGTGATTGGCGAAGAAAATGGTTGGTTCAAAATTAACATTAACGGAAAAACAGGCTTTGTTAGTGGCGAATTTGTATCAAAAAGTGGAGCAGCAAACAACAATGTAAGCACAGGTGGAAACAATAAAGTTACCGCTGATGTATTACGTGTACGTACAGCTCCTAACACTTCTAGTTCTGTTTCTGGACGTGTATATGCAGGACAAACATTAAACGTAATTGGACAAGAAAATGGTTGGGTGAAAATTAACCATAATGGACAAGTAGGTTATGTAAGTGGCGAATTCGTATCTGGCGTTTCTTCTAATGGGGGTTCTTCAAACAACAATACGAATAATAACAACCAAGAAGTAAAACCAGCAAGCGGAAACTATACAGTAAATGTATCTTCCCTTCGCGTTCGTACAGGTCCTAGCACTTCTCACACAACTGTAGGTTCTGTCAAAAAAGGACAAGTAGTACAAGTTGTTGGCGAAGTTCAAGATTGGTTCAAAATCAATTACGCAGGACAAACTGCTTATATAAGCAAAGACTACGTAACAAAAGGTGGTTCTAACGAAAACGTTACAGAAGGCAACAAACAAGAGCAAAACAATAATGGAACTATTCAAACTGGCGGTTCTTATGTAGTTAACGCTACATCTTTACGTGTTCGTACAGGCCCTGCTGCTTATCATAGTGTAATTGGTGGCGTTTTAAACGGTACAACATTAAACGTAGTTGGATCTGAAAACGGTTGGTTTAAAGTAAATTACCAAGGAAAAACAGGCTTTGTTAGCAGCGAATTTGTAAAATTCGTTAAAGGTGGCACTACTACTCCTGAGCAACCAAAACAACCTGAAAAACCTAACCAAGGTACAATTGGTGACTACTACATTAATGCTTCTGCACTAAATGTACGTAGCGGCGAAGGTACAAATTATAGAATCATAGGCGCACTTCCACAAGGTCAGAAGGTTCAAGTAATCTCTGAAAACTCTGGATGGAGCAAAATTAACTACAACGGTCAAACTGGTTATATCGGAACACGTTACCTATCTAAAACACCAGTTGGAGGCGCAGTAGATAATAAGCCTAACAATAACCAAAATAACAATCAAAACAATAACAACAATAATAATACAGGTAATAATAGCGGCGACAGTTCTTCCGTACTTGCATACGCAAAATCAATGCAAGGTGTACCATACGTTTGGGGCGGAACTTCTGCTAACGGTGTTGACTGCAGTGGTTACATCTACCACGTATTTAAGAAATTTGGTCATAACATTAGCCGCCAAAGTGTTGCAGGATATTGGAGTAGCCTACCAAAAACTTCAAGTCCACAACCTGGTGACTTAATTTATTTCCAAAACACTTATAAATCTGGTCCTTCTCACATGGGTATCTACCTTGGGGGCGGATCATTTATCCAAGCTGGAGATAAAGGTGTAGCAATCGCTTCATTAAGTAACTCTTATTGGAAGAGCCACTTCTTAGGATACACGAAAGCACCTTAATTAATAGTTTCAAAGCCTTCTAGTTTACTAGAAGGCTTTTTTGCTATGAGTTCAACATATTACTCCCTTTCTCCTACCTTCTCTCTACAAAAATAATGTATCCATTCTTCCATTTCATACACTTTATTCTGCAAAAACAATGCATAACGTTATCATAATGTATATATTCCCATAAAAAACATAACCTATTTCATGTCTATTTATTTCATATGTGTTTTTTTGAAGAATTTTCTTTTTATTTAAACTTTTCATTAGACGTTTGACCTCCGATGTCCATTATGATAAGTTACTTAAGATGTTATATTCGTAAACGTATAGACAACTGGTTTATACACTGTTTTTACTATGAGGAAGGAGCATACACTGCATGAATCTTTTATGGGGAATTGGCGGCGTGATTGGAGTATTAGCAATTGCATTCTTACTATCTTCCAACCGCAAAGCTATTAATTGGCGCACAATTTTAATCGCGCTAGCATTACAAATGTCATTTTCATTTATCGTATTACGATGGGATGCTGGTAAAGCAGGTTTAAAACACGCTGCTGACGGTGTTCAAGGATTAATTAATTTTTCTTACGAGGGAATTAAGTTCGTTGCTGGGGATTTGGTCAACGCAAAAGGACCTTGGGGATTTGTATTCTTTATTCAAGCACTACTTCCAATCGTATTTATTAGTTCATTAGTAGCAATCTTATATCATTTTGGTATTATGCAGAAATTTGTTAGCGTCGTTGGTGGTGCATTAAGTAAACTTCTTGGAACTTCTAAAGCAGAAAGCTTAAACTCAGTAACGACTGTATTTTTAGGACAAACTGAAGCTCCAATCTTAATTAAACCTTACTTAGCACGCTTAACAAATAGTGAATTCTTCACTATTATGGTAAGCGGTATGACAGCTGTTGCTGGATCTGTTCTTGTCGGCTATGCAGCAATGGGTATTCCGTTAGAGCACTTATTAGCAGCTGCAATAATGGCAGCTCCATCAAGCTTATTAATTGCGAAACTCATTATGCCAGAGACAGAAAAAGTAGATAATAACGTTGAACTTTCTACAGAACGTGAAGACGCAAACGTTATCGATGCAGCTGCACGCGGTGCATCTGAAGGTATGCAACTTGTTATTAACGTAGCAGCAATGTTAATGGCTTTCATCGCATTAATCGCTTTATTAAATGGATTATTAGGATGGGTTGGTTCTCTGTTCGATATTAAACTTAGCCTTGATTTAATCTTCGGTTACTTATTATCACCATTTGCAATCTTAATCGGGGTTTCTCCTGGTGAAGCTGTACAAGCAGCAAGCTTTATCGGTCAAAAACTTGCAATCAACGAATTCGTTGCATACGCAAACTTAGGACCACACATGGCAGAGTTCTCTGACAAAACAAATCTAATTTTAACATTTGCAATCTGTGGATTCGCAAACTTCTCTTCTATCGCAATTCAATTAGGTGTAACAGGAACGTTAGCTCCTACTCGCCGTAAACAAATTGCACAATTAGGGATTAAAGCAGTTATCGCTGGTACATTAGCGAACTTCTTAAATGCAGCAGTTGCAGGTATGATGTTCCTATAAACTTATATAGAGTCTTCTCTTTCTACAAGAGGAGACTTTTTTCATGCAATCCAAGCGTCTTTTATGTATCTATTAATCAATTTATCCTAAATATAAGTACATTATGATACAATAATGTTTAAGTCTTTTTATTTTTCTTATGAAAATAGAGATACTACTTGTTGTTGCCCTTCAAAAGAATGTAACGACATAGTCAATTTCTTAATAATTGCGCATACTACAAGTATCTATTGATGAAATAGCTTTAAGGAGGAAAGTTTTGTGAAAGATAAGTTCTATAAAATCCTCTCTATGTGGATTTTACAAATTGTATTTTATTTTACTACTGTACATGTGACGAAATATGAGCATGCGCTCATTTTTACAATAATATACGTAATCGTAAATGTACTATTCTTATTTTTAGCTGACAAAACAGCATTTGTTTTCTTCATACTAGGAACCATTATTTCCGTATTTTATTTGTTCTATCAAGCATGGCTTCACTTATGGAGTACATCAGATCAATGGCAATATATGATTACCCACTTCCTGATGGCAGCTAACTTCTTCATTGTATATATAACAACTCACCTATTGAAAAAAGTGATTCATGAAAATAAAACTTTAACTGAGCGTGTGAGAACATTGGAACAATATATTGGAGAATCCAAATTACTAACAAGACAAGAATTCGAGAGACGCCAAGCGTTATTAACGACTGCAATGAATCGTCGTAATGAAACAGGCGTTATCATTTACTTTGATTTCACTTCCTTTAGTAAATATACGAAGGAAAGTGTTATGGACCGTGTAGCTTCCTTATTAGTTGAAACGGTAAGGAATGATTTTGACCTTGCTGCTGAATATGATAATAATACGCTAGTTATTTTATTACAAAACACAAATGAAGCTGGTGCTGACATTGTAATGAACCGCCTAAAGCCAAAAATGGAGCAATGGCTTGCTGCTGAAGCAATCCGAGATATAAAAATTTCACGCGAGCACATTGGAAACAAAGGACAGACACTGTTATGATGACTCTCGTTATACTTCTTTTATTCCTTCTGTTTTGCGTACTCGTTTTTTGGATTAGTATCACATTTTCAATTAAATATGTACTGATTTTTACGGCCTTTCTATTCTCTGGCTTACTCGTTTACTACTCTTTCTTAACAATTGCGGGCTTAATTCATCGAAATAGCAAACGAAAAGATCGTACGCTAGAACATTATCCGAGCGTCGATATTTTCATACCTGCCCATAATGAAGGCGTCGTTATTAAAGATACTTTAGAGGCAATGGCGAAGATTGAATATCCAGGAAAGCTAACTATTTATTTATTAAATGATAACTCTCAAGATGAAACACCTGAAATCGGCGATGATTTCGACAAAGCTTATGCTCATATTCGCCATATTCGTGTTCCACCCGGTGAACCGAAGGGTAAATCACGTGTACTAAACTATGGGCTTAGTATTTCAGATGGTGAATACTTCTGTGTTTACGATGCAGATAACCAGCCTGAACCACACGCACTGCGAATGCTTGTAGAGCACGCTGAAACAACTGAAGATGCTGTTGGAGCTGTTGGACACGTTCGTACAGTAAACGAAAAGCGAAACTGGCTGACGCGAATGATTTCACTAGAATTCCAAATCTTCCAGCTCCTTATGCAATCTGGACGCTGGTTACTATTCCAAACAGGCTCACTGACAGGAACAAATATGCTTCTTCGTCGCTCCGCACTAGAAGAGCTTGGTGGCTATGATCCTTATGCAATTGCAGAAGATGCTGAATTAACATTACGAATTACACAAAAAGGTTATCTCTTACCAATCGTCCCAGAATCAGTTACTTGGGAACAAGAACCAGAGCATTTAAAAATTCTTATTAAACAACGTACACGTTGGCTCCAAGGGAATTTATATATTTTAGAAAAAATGTTCTCGTCATTAAGTTTCTTTAAAGGAAAGCTGCTTGTTCATTCCTTACAACAAGTTCTAGTGTATGTTGTATTTTGGCTATTCCTAATCATTTCAAACGTTTGGTTTGTAATTGGGCTACTCGGGATATTCCAAATTCAATATAGCATTCCGCTACTATTTATGTGGTATGTCGCATATATTACATATGTTTCTCAATTATTTAGTGCCCAGAGTGTTGAACGAACCTTTACACCGACTAATATTTTCATTAGCGTTATTATGTACTTTACGTACGCACAGCTCTTTACGTACTTATTTATTCGTAGCTTAATCTTATACTTACGTGCAAAGAGCAAGAAACAAGTCATTGGCTGGGATAAGACAGTTCGATTCAAAAAAGATAAATAATAACAATAAGCACAGAGCGCCGTATGCTCTGTGCTTATTTATTGCCGTATAAATTATATATCAGACAATACCCCTTAGCTGAAAGTAATTTCACGTCCATCCCCCAACGAACGATCGACCTTCATTTATATACGAAAAAGTGATTGCTATTTTTGTAGAACCAATTGCTTCTCTTGCTGTTCTTTGCGCGTTTCAGTCTTAGGTTCCGTGCTTTCTTGGACACTACGATGTGCCACACGTTTCAAACAAATATGCTTCCACTTTCTTTCGTAACGTTTCATTATTCTAGATGTCCCCCTTGAATGCGCTTTAAAACTATTTGAAATCGCTTACAGGAAATAATATAGCACATATATATAAACGTGACAACACATTTCCGACATATTTTTGACAAAAATACGAATAGAATTCGTAAGATATCGAATATTGTCGAAATCTATCGTTTTTTCTTCGTATAAAAGGCATACTACTTATATGGTAAAGTATTTTATTTCCCCTACCCGCATTTCAAATTCCTTCTATATAAAGTGAAACTTTCATTAGCCATCACCAATTGTACTTTTACAGGCAAATAGAGAAATAAAAAAGAGCTGATATGAAATCAGCTCTTTTCCTTCTATTATTAATGACGCTTCATACGCCCTTCTTTTTGTAACTCTTTAAATAATGCTGCCATCATAAAGAAAATAACGAAGACGAACGGGAATGCCGCAATGATAGCTGCCGTTTGTAAGGCTTCTAATCCGCCAATATATAATAGCGTAGAAGCTATCGCGGCTAGAACGATACCCCAAATCATTTTAATACGATTTGGTGGGTTTAAACTACCATGTGTCGTTAACATTCCTAAAACAAATGTTGCAGAGTCTGCCGATGTAATAAAGAATGTTGCAATAAGTAAAATACCTAAAACTGATAAAGCTGATCCAAAGCTGCCCATCTGATCGAACATAGCGAATAATCCTACTTCTGTTCCCATTTCTTTCACTTTGTCGAAGATATGTGCATCACCAAACAGCTCCATATGAATACCAGTACCGCCGAACACAGAGAACCAAAGTGCACCAATTACGGTCGGCACAAGTAACACACCGATAACAAACTCACGAATCGTACGACCTCGTGAAACACGAGCAATAAACGTACCTACGAACGGTGACCACGCAATCCACCATGCCCAATAGAAAATTGTCCATGACTGAATCCATTGATTCCCACCTTCGTCTAATGGACTTAAACGGAAACTCATACTTGGCAATTCCTGAATATAAGAACCGATTGTTGAAGTGAAGTAATTCATAATAAAGTTTGTTGGACCTGCAAATAATACAATGATCATAAGTGCAAATGCAAAAATAATATTCGTATTACTTAAATATTTAATTCCTTTATCAAGACCTGTTTGCGCAGATAACATAAATAATACTGTTACGATTGCAATAATAACTAACTGAGTCGTTAATGAGTTCGGGATAGATGTTAAATAACTAACACCACCTGCAATTTGTTTCGCACCAAGACCTAATGACGTTGCAACACCAAACACAGTTGCGAAAACAGCTAACACATCAAATGAATGAGCAATACGCCCGTGTTCCCCGCCCTTAAATAACGGACCTACTGTCGCACTAATCGTACTTGCTTTTCCTTTTCTAAAGGTAAAGTAAGCAATACATAACGCTACAAACGCATATAGTCCCCAAGGATGTAATCCCCAATGGAAAAATGAAAAACGCAGTGCAAGGCGCGCACTTTCCTCAGTTGCACTATCTCCAAACGGAGGTGCGTATAAATGGTTTAATGGTTCGGCAACGCCCCAGAAAACTAAGCCAATACCCATACCAGCACTAAATAACATAGCAAACCATGTCATATAACTATAATCAGGTTCATCATCATCTTTACCTAAACGAATAGAACCGTATTTCGAAACAATTAAAAAGATAGACACACCTAAAATAATAGAAACGGAAATAATATAAAACCACCCGAACTTACTAACTAATGCAGTTTGAATTGCGGTTGTTACATTTCCTAAGCTACCTTTTCCAATAATAGATTCGGGAATAATCCCCCAAATTGTAAATGCAATACATAATGTTAATGAAACGATGAATGTTTTTGTCAGTTTCCTCATCAAATCCCCCTTCGTAGGTTTCGTTTTTGTAAATAACATAAATTCCGATATGTAAAATCGGATAGAAAACTATAATTTTGCGGTGATTTTCTTACTTTCACCTTCACCAATTCGAATTCTTATGGACAGCCTTACCTTTCGTATAACCTTTTCACTCTGCAAGAGCTACAAGTTAGAAATACTGCTGTCAAATTGTGTGAGAAAAACGCGGATAGGAATGTATTTTCCTAAAAAAGGATGTGTTACATATGTAAAAAAGGGCAAAGTTCTTCCTTGCAACCCTTTCGTTTTGTAACAATTATGCGGTTTTTTTGCTAGTATATAGCACGTGTTTATAGCTTCACAAACAAAATGTTTATGTTTATATAACTATATTACCCATAAAACGGTAAAATACTCAAGGAATGTAATCGTTTAGTAAACATCATGTAACATTCCTGTAACATTTTTATTTACGTCGAAAAAAACATGTTGTATTAAATATTTTGAATATAACTAGAAACCTATGAGTCATATAGAATGAAAAACGCTTTCCTATATTTTTTGTTATATTACAGGATGTTAACGACTTATTACGAATGGTTTGTAATTGTGTGTTTTCCCCAAATCCGAAAAAATCTGTTGCTATAATGAGGACACGAAAACAAACGCAATGGAGGCTATCATGAAAAAATTAATTGGTATAGCAACAGCAGCAGTTTTTGGTCTTGGGATTTTCACATCATCTGCTAATGCAGAAACTGTTGTAACAACAGACGTACTAAACGTACGCGAAAACCCTACTACTGAATCAAAAGTTGTCGGTAAATTACTAAACGGTAATAAAATAGATGTTCAAAATACAGAGAACGGATGGTCAAAAATTACTTTAGACGGTAAAGACGCATTCGTAAGTGCAGAGTTCACAAAAAGCATCTACTACGTAACAGCTAACGTATTAAACGTACGTGCTGAAGCGAACACAAACTCAGAGGTTCTTGGAAAGTTGAAGAAAGACGATGTAATCGAAACAACGAACCAAGTACAAAATGAGTGGTTACAATTTGAATATAACGGGAAAACAGCTTATGTTCATGTTCCTTTCTTAACAGGTACAGCACCTGTAATTGAGAAACAAGAAACAACTGCTCCTGCTAAAGCTGCAGCACCAGCTAAGGCTCAAGCACCTGTAGCACAAGCAAAACCAGCTGCTAAGCCTGCTGTGAAAGCTGCTGAAACTAACACACCATCTGGTGGTCGTGAGTTAACAGTTGTAGCTACAGCATATACAGCTCACCCGAGCGAAAACGGTGGCACATATGGCGGCCGTGTATTAACTGCAATGGGTCATGATTTAACTGCGAATCCAAACATGAAAATGATCGCTGTTGACCCGAAAGTAATCCCATTAGGATCTAAAGTATGGGTAGAAGGTTACGGAGAAGCTATCGCTGGAGATACTGGTGGTGCAATTAAAGGTACCCGTATTGATATCTTACTTGGATCAGATAGCGCTGCTCAAAAATGGGGACGCAAAACTGTTAAAGTGAAAATTTTAAAATAACCAATGACTGCTAAATTACAAGCCGGTTCTCTTTATTGAGAGCTGGCTTTTATTTATTTATAATACATATAAGGAGGCTACGCCCATGAATGTACAAGCAAAAGTAGACTGGATTGGTACGCCAAAACCGTACATATATAAAGATGAAGTAACATATAACGCTACTTCTATTGATTTTTCACTCGCTGGCGATGATAACCGCTATAAGTTAATTGTGCTCAAGTCTGAAAACAATACACATTACAAAATTGTGCAATATGGAATAAAACCAGGCTCTCAAAAGCCATTTCCTATCGACATTCCATTTGAACAAAATATGTTGCCAATTATAGAGCAAATACTACATGATCCATATGTACAAGCGATACTAAAGGAAACACACTCATAATTGTAAAAAAATATATCAACGATTTTTCGATTATATCTATCATAACTTACGATATATCAACGGTTCGACACGAAATATCGATTTAGCTACAAAAAAGAAGCTGTTCAAATATTGAACAGCTTCTCACATATTAACGAGTTGGACCAGATACATCTTCTGATTTCAACGTATTATTTGCACCAAGAGAATGATACAACATCTTTCCATTTCCATTCACAGTTACAATATGTTCGTTATTAAAACTTTTGAACTTCACAGATCCATCACCGTAACGAATATGATACTCTTCATATGTCGTTACTTTATATTTCGTAGCACTTTGACGCTCTACATTACGAACTTCCATCGTTAATAAGTCTTCTGTAATTCCTTTTTTGTGTAAATACTGTATATAATCACGGTCTTCCTTATACGATTTTCCGCTCTTATCATAATTATTTTCAATTAAACTAAAATCATTTAATGAAATTGCACGTACGTTATCATAAATATGATTTCTTACAAATTCGCCCACTGCTGAACTTGATGTTTCTTTCGGGAATTTTAAGTAATATGTGCTTTGGTCTCCAATTTTAACACTTTCAGATTTCATCACACCAAGATCAGTAGTTTTCTCTAAATGTACTTCTACTGTTTCATCTGTGGATACAGGGCCAAGCTTATAACTTCCATAATTTAATTTTCCACGTTTTTTCCCATTCACAAATACAGTTGCATCACTTTCATCAGAAGAAATGCTTACATACTTGCCTTCAAGCGATAAATCAATTTTCACTTTCTCGCTCTGTTCATCCGCTAAATCTACTTCTTTCTCTGTTTCTAATTCAGTAAGTTCTGTCTTCGCCGTTGCCTTTACAACATATGTACCTGGGAAGTATGGCCCCAACTCTTTCGAATTTTTATCACTAGAAAGCTCTGTTTCTTTTTTGTCATTCACATATATTTCTGCATTCTTTGCAGTTGTACTTACATTCATATAATAAGATTTCATGCTGAACTTATACTTTGGATATAAGAACCACTCTTTTCCCTCTTCTACTATTTCCCCGTCTTTAAATGCAGGTTTATCTTTTGTTAACTTTTGATCTACTGTCTCTTTCTGTAAATAAGACAGTAATTGTTTGTTGTAAGAAGGATTCTCTTTTAAATAACGCATGTACGCTTTAATATCCTCTGTCTTAATCTTTAAGCTTGAATCATTTGCTTTTACAAACTCATCAATTGCATTAATATCTTTCTTTTGGAATGCTTCAATCATTACATTTACTTGCTTTTCTTTTGAAAACTTATATGCTCCAAATTTATATGCCCCAAATAATAATGCAGCAATAATGGCAAAACCAATGATTAAAAATAAATTTTTCTTACTTTTCACTGGTTTTGTCTCGCTTTGTAATTCTTTATATGAAGCAGCAGTGTTATCAACGATTACTTCTACTTTACTCCCACACTCAGGACAAAAGTTCAAATGGTCTGCAACGTTCTTTTTACATGTTCCACAAAACTTCAACGTGCTCTCCTCCTATTTTTTAGCTAATTTCATTCCAGCAAATGCTGCTACATATGTCACAATCAAGCTAAACAAAGTTAAATATATAAATGAATTTTGCATAGATAATACCGTTCCACTTGTTCCAAATAAACTTGTTACAGTTCCTGAAACATTAATTTGGAACTTAGAAATCATATTCATTACAATCATCATAATTGTGTAAGAACCACTGCATACCGCTAATGTAATATATATATTGGCAGTCGGTAATTTAGCTAACTTTCTTCCCGCTCTAAACATAAAGAACAATGGAATAATAAGCAGTAATAAACCATAATGGAATACGTTATTCACTCTATCAAATTCTGCAAGGCTTTCCTCATTTGCTCCTTTTGAAATCAATATCTCTCTAAGCTCTACGCCATTTACAGAGACGCCTGATATAAATGAAAACGATAGTGTGCTCTCATGTGCATTTGATTTCTTACCAATTCTAGTAAATTCCTTACTAAGTGCTGGACTTGATACTTCTAACGGCGCAAAATGAGCCATACTCCATAATTGAGGTGTTAACTCTAATGCTAATAATGTACTTTCAGATTTTAAAGTTGTTATTTCTTTTAATGGTTCAATACCGTTTTCCTTACTTACTAACGCCATAATACAAACCGCTACTGCTGTTACTAAAAGTCCTTTTATCATAGCCGAAACACCGTAATAAACAGACGCTCCATATGGCATTAACTCTTGAAATGCTGCTGCCATATTGTTTTTGCTTGTATGAGCAATAAATCCTAATAAGGTAAATAATGTCCCACATACAAAACCACTCAATAAACTCTTCATCGCTGAATAGCCAACCGTAATCTTACCTGCTTCTGAGAATGGGATTGCAAAAGATTGTGATGCTATAAAACTTATAATGAATAAAAAGACTCCATAAATAATACCAACTGTTGCTGCCATAAAGATTTGATCTTTAATCGTTTTCGCAACATGCTGTTTCCCTAACCAAATTCCTGTACCAGTGAAAATAATAAATGGAATGATTAATAATAATGTAAATGGAGTATGCCAAGATAAAGAAAATATCAATCCACTATCATCGTTAGCTGTAAAACCAAGTAAATGGTAACTTAACATCGTAGAAGTTGCACTCGAATAAAAACTTGGCAACATTTCTAATTCTTTCGCAAATTTGCTAAACATCTCACTTAACATAGAGGCAAATAATAAACTACCAATCCAACCAGCAATTAACATGAGAATACTTGCAACAGCCCCACCAATAAAACCTTTTTGTAAAACGGCTTTATCTGCTTTAAATTCAACTTTAGGAGCACCATCCATTGTAGGCAATTTTACAGTTTGTTCTTTTTTCTTCACAACAGATAAAGAATACCCACACTTTTGACAATATAAATTTTTTTGAGCATTTTCACTGCCACAACCTCTGCAG
This sequence comes from Bacillus cereus ATCC 14579, assembly GCF_000007825.1. Lineage (NCBI taxonomy): Bacteria > Bacillati > Bacillota > Bacilli > Caryophanales > Bacillaceae > Bacillus > Bacillus cereus. The sequence goes on from NC_004722.1 coordinate 5,152,363, forward strand.
TATTTTGCAGTATCTTTTTCTAATGTTACTGCATCTATAGCTCCTGCAATCTCCATACTACCTTCATTTGGGCAATAATTTACTTCTTCACCATGTTGTTTTCCACATGTGCGACAATACATTTAATTCACTCCCCACTTTGCTTAATTCCACAAACTGGACAGTAAGTAGAGTTTTTATCGATATGCTCATTACATGAAATACAATTTACCGTTTCACCTTCATTTTCTACTGTTAACATCGGGTTAGGCTTTCCACACGAACCACAAAACTTATCATTTATTGATAAAGGTCCACCACATTCACATGTAGCTTTTTCACCTTGTTGTTTTTGCAATTCAACAATGCGCTTTCTTGCTTGATAAATAGCTACATCAAATTCTTGAACTGGAGCAATCATTTCTTTTAAGCTCGCTTCATTTACTCCACTTCCTCTTAATTGAACATACACTTGCTGTCCAACCTCTAATAGAACCTCTGCTTTTTTCTGCATTTGCACTTGCATTCCCTTTTTCAATTGAGCAATTTCTTGTGCAACTTGCAACTTCATTTTCCCTTGTTCTATTCCTTCTTGTAACTTATTCATTCCACTACCTAACTTCGTGTGTAAATCTGACAAATCATTTCTCCTCCTATACATATATATTTATATATGAAATTAACATTTTATATATTACCATGATTTTCAAGTTATGTAATCCAAATTTCATTTTTTCTGTTTTGAGCATTTTTTGTTTATAATGGTAAAGGAAAGAAATATGTGTACGGAGGAATATTATGCTGCAACACTCAATTACGAAAGATGAAATTATGATGATTGCGAATGAGTTCGTTCAAGGACTAGATCCACAGCAAACAGCTGATCAGGAACATGTCGCTACAGCTCGGCACCTATATCGTAGTGGTGTTGTCTACAACGTTGACTTTGATGGTTATACACTATCAGGAACTGTAGATGCGGAAGGCAACGTATATAGCGTTCATATTCCGATTCGTAATGTCGCTGAAAGTTATTGTGATTGCTTCGCACCAACACAATGTGAGCATATGCTCGCTGTATTACTATCTGCAGCGTCTAGTTTCGGGCAAGTAGGAGATGTATTAACTTTATTTAAAAATAATATGAAACCTTCCCTTCCTCCTATTCGAACTGCAAGACAAGTATTGCAATCATCAGCTTTTGAAGAAACGGATTATAAAAGTTGGGAATCATATTTTGAAAAAGAATATGAATCATTTAAAAAAGAACAAGCTCGCCTTACTTATAAACAAATGTATTTTCTTATGAGTATCTTTACAGATTTCTATACGAAACTTGAGCGGAAAGCTCCGCGCGTCATCGCCATACATGAATTATTCAGGTTACATGCAGCACTTTACTGCTTTCAAAAATTATTAGAAGAAATTCAGGCATTCGAAGCAAACAAAACGTATTCTTATCACCAACCTGTTAATGTCGTTCGCCTATTTGTAGATAAAGTGGAATCCATCGTTCGGGACTTACAATCAGAAGCGATTCCTTCAGAATCTGAAATAATTTTGCAAGAAACAGCTCGTCTTGTTCATGAAGTATTCTTCTCTACCGACGCTTATACGCAAGAGCGATTTTTCATTTATCGCCACATATGGAGTGAACTTTTAAACAATAAAGAGAAAATGCAAGAGGAAGAAAAACGAATCGATACGAAAATTAATCCACTATCTAAAGCATTAGCGTCTTCTCACCTTCTCTTTTTAAATGAAGAAGATCTACTAGCGATGGACTTACTAAAGAAACAACCTGCTTCTGTTGTGAGTCTATACTTCTATTGGTTAGAAGAACTATTAAGTGCCATGCAGTGGGATCGTGCGAAAAACTGGCTTTCCTTTACGTATAAACAAGTAAAGAAAACGATCCAAGATCACGAAAATACGATTTTCATAAAAGATATCGTTCGGCTATTTGTAATCATGTATGAAACATACGCAACACATACAAATGAACAAGCTGGTTTTGAAATGATCTTGCAGGAACTATTACCGTATAGTTTCACAAACTATGAACAGTACGTACTCGCGAAAAAACAGTATCGTACATGGGCAGAGCTTCATCTCTTATATGGGTTTGAAGCAATTGAACTGTTAAAAGAACCACTGAAAGATATTGAAAAAGAAGCGCCAGAAGCAGCACTTCCTCTTTATCATCTTGCTGCTGTAGAGGCAATTGAAGAACGAAATCGTAAATCATATAGACGCGCAGTTCGTTACTTAAAGAAATTACGTACATTATATAAACGATTAAAACGCACCGATGAATGGGATGCTTTCATTATTCACATCGCCAATCTCCATTCACGTCTGCGTGCACTACAAGAGGAATTACGGAAAGGAAAATTAATCGATGATCAATCAAACTGAAGTAACAATTAGGCTCCAGCATGTTAGTCAAGGTTGGTTCCTTTGGGGAGAAGATGACAGCGGTACTCCATTATCCGTAACAAGTTGGAAACGACATGCATTCACATGGCACTCCACTTCTTTCTACGGTACGTTTCTAAAAGAAGCAAACTTCGAAGGAAAACAAGGTGTGCTACTAACAAATGCACAAGCCTTTGAATACATTGCAAACAAACCGATGAATTCCTTTGCACATATTCAACTGAACGGCCCTATTACAGCACTTACAAAAGATGCAAATGAATTATGGGATGCCTTTACGAGTGGTAGCTTCGTACCAGATATCGAGCACTGGCCCAAACAACCATCTTGGAAAGTTCAAAATACGCCAATTGAAGATGACACATTAGCATCTCTTTTCTCAGCAGCAGTTAATGAAAGCATATTACAAGATAATCGCTCAAATGACGGCTGGGAAGATGCTAAAAGACTATATGAACATTACGACTTTACGAAAAGACAATTGGAAACAGCACTACATGAAGAAGATTGGCTTCGAAAAATTGGTTATATTGAAGATGATCTTCCGTTTACAATCGGACTAAGACTGCAAGAACCACAAGAAGAATTTGAAATGTGGAAACTTGAAACAATCGTGACACCAAAGCGCGGGGCGCATCGCATATATGTATATGAAAACATCGATTCCTTACCGAAAAGATGGCACGATTACGAAGAACGGATTACAGAAACACAAGAAGGTTTTAGTAAGCTCATACCGTGGTTAAAAGAAGGAGATACATTCCGAAATGAGCTCTTTGAAACAGAAGCTTGGAACTTCTTAACAGAAGCAAGCAATGAATTACTTGCAGCCGGCATTACAATTTTACTACCATCATGGTGGCAAAATTTAAAAGCAACAAAACCGAAATTACGTGTCCAGCTGAAGCAAAATACAGTACAAACACAATCGTTCTTCGGTATGAATACGCTCGTTAATTTTGACTGGCGAATTTCGACGAACGGCATTGATTTATCAGAAAGCGAATTTTTTGAACTCGTTGAACAAAACAAACGTCTATTTAATATAAACGGTCAATGGATGCGACTAGATCCAGCCTTTATCGAAGAAGTAAGGAAACTCATGAACCGTGCCGATAAATACGGACTAGAGATGAAAGATGTCCTGCAGCAACATTTATCAAATACGGCTGAAACAGAAATTGTAGAAGATGATAGTCCGTTTACTGATATTGAAATTGAACTAGATGGATATTATGAGGAACTATTCCAAAAGCTGCTTCATATTGGAGATATTCCAAAAGTAGATGTCCCTACTTCACTAAACGCAACACTTCGTCCGTATCAACAACACGGCATTGAATGGTTATTATATTTACGAAAGCTTGGATTTGGAGCATTGCTAGCTGACGATATGGGACTCGGGAAAAGTATTCAAACAATCTCTTACTTACTATATATAAAAGAAAATAATCTCAAAACAGGCCCTGCATTAATCGTAGCGCCGACATCTGTTCTTGGAAATTGGCAAAAAGAATTTGAGCGTTTCGCACCGAATTTACGTGTTCAATTACATTACGGAAGTAATAGAGATAAGGGCAATTCTTTTGAAGATTTCCTTCAATCAGCAGATGTTGTATTAACATCTTATGCATTGGCTCAACTCGATGAGGAAGAACTAACTTCATTATGCTGGGATGCTGTTATTTTGGATGAAGCACAAAATATTAAGAACCCACATACGAAACAGTCGAAAGCAGTACGAAACTTACAAGCAAATCACAAAATCGCTTTAACTGGTACGCCGATGGAAAATCGCCTTGCTGAACTTTGGTCCATTTTCGACTTTATTAATCATGGATATCTCGGAAGCTTAGGGCAATTCCAACGTCGCTTCGTCACACCGATTGAAAAAGATCGTGATGAAGGAAAAATCCAGCAAGTTCAACGGTTTATCTCACCATTTTTACTGCGCCGAACGAAGAAAGATCAAACGGTCGCATTAAATTTACCAGATAAACAAGAACAAAAAGCTTACTGTCCTCTTACTGGTGAACAAGCTTCCTTATATGAACAACTTGTTCAAGATACACTGCAAAATGTCGAAGGATTAAGTGGAATTGAAAGACGCGGCTTTATATTACTTATGCTGAACAAGCTAAAACAAATTTGTAATCATCCAGCTCTTTATTTAAAAGAAGAAGAGCCACAAAATGTCGTTGAACGCTCTATGAAAACAAAAACGTTAATAGAGCTCATCGAAAATATAAAAGATCAAAATGAAAGTTGCCTAATCTTCACTCAATACATCGGCATGGGGAACATGCTAAAACGTGTGCTAGAAGAAAAATTCGGCCAGCGTGTCCTCTTCTTAAACGGTAGTGTGCCGAAAAAAGATCGCGACAAGATGATTGAGGAGTTCCAAAACGGAACGTATGACATTTTCATCTTATCCTTAAAAGCTGGCGGAACAGGATTAAACTTAACCGCTGCCAACCATGTCATTCACTACGATCGTTGGTGGAACCCAGCTGTGGAAAATCAAGCAACAGACCGCGCATATCGCATTGGTCAAAAACGATTTGTTCATGTTCACAAACTCATTACAACAGGAACATTAGAAGAAAAAATTGATGAAATGCTAGAAAGAAAACAATCTCTAAACAATGCGGTCATCACAAGCGATAGCTGGATGACTGAACTATCAACAGACGAACTAAAAGAATTACTTGGTGTATAAAGTGAAACTTTAATCAGTGGAGGTTTTACTCCCCGCAAAAAAAAGCGCTAATCTCATTTGAGATTAGCGCTTTTTTCTATTCCAAAACCAATTACTTATTATAATTCCCGTTAATCCGCCGCACGTATCAAGCAATGAATCTTGCCACATTGGTGTGCGGTCTCCCGTATACCATTGGTGAATTTCATCAAATGTTGCATAACCCGCAACGAAAAGAAGGGCATATATAAAACATCTTTTCCTCGAATGACCTGATCGATGAAAAGCGTAATAAATCAATGAACCTAGCATAAAGAACACCATAAAATGAGCACCTTTACGAAGGAAAAACTCAATAAATCCGCCTACACCTTTATTCGCAATACTAACAGGGGTTCCTCCACCATAATCAATAGATACCCATGAAAAATGCTCTTTCACAAATTCAACATTTACATATTGTTCAATATCTGAACGCATATCCTGCTTTTTATATGGTTGTGCCGAAGAATAGAAAATCAGCCCCATCCATAGTAATACAGGAATCCAAAATAACCATTTACGATTCATTATCCAGAATTCTCCTCTCTTAATCTTTTAAGGGTACCAAAAAAAAGAAAAAATTTCACGCCAAAACATGACATTTGTACCCTATTTATAAAGTGAAAGGAGGTGATACACATGGCAATTGAAACAATCGTAATGGATTTAACTTTACGTCTTGTCTTAAATAACGGATTAGATAAGAACGGCAAAACAGTTTTCAAGAACAAACAATTTAAACGTGTTAAAACAAATGCGAGCTTAGATCAAGTACACAACGTAGCTCATGCTCTAGCTTCCTTACAAGCATCACCACTTCACGCTGTACAACTTGTAAGCACATCAGATCTTTCTAAACTATAAAGTAAAACTCGGATCAGTGGGGATTTTATTCATCCCCGCTGAGTATTAGACCGCAATTTAACCGGCAGACCCAAATCCCATAAATAGCTTGATAAATACAAAGGAGGGAATAACACATGCAAGTACTAGAGTTGATTTTCGCAAAAGAAGATGGAAAAACAGTCGTTTTTTCTATCGATACGCCCATCACACCAATCGATGCACAAGTCGTAAATCAAGTAATGGATACAATCCTCGCCTCATCTGTATTTTCATCCATTGATGAAAATACACGAAAAAAGGGAGCTCGCCTTGTAGAAAAAAATGTATCTGAAGTTCCAATTACTCTATAAAATGAAAAAGACGAATCTGCATCATTTTGCAGATTCGTCTTTTTTCTTCGGCATTTCAATCGGAATAAAAATCTTTGAGAAACCGACGCATACGTACTTATAATGTTCTTCACCTATATCAAACTCAGTCGTATATGTTGAGAAGAATATATAATCATTTCGCTTCGTATAATGATCAATTAATAACCCAACTTGTGGCTCAACATACTTTTTCGCTAACTTTTTACCGGCCGATGCCAAGTCGCCAAGGAGACCCTCTTCATTCTCTTTTTGAACTTCATCTAGCTTCTTACTCACATCATTACGCTTCATAAACTGCTTCGCTGCCCATTCTGTATATTCGCCCTTACTCGGATTACTGTTTGCTAAATATACTAGGAGAACGACAACTAAAGCCATAATAATATACTTTTTCTTCATACTATATCACCGCCTACTCTTTTCTATTTTCATATATATGTACAAGCGATGCAAATTAGAAAGACTATCACCTATTGATTGTAAACGAATAGCCAAAATTTACAATACAAAACAAAATATTAACACTTAATTTACTTATTCCGTATATAATTATATTCGAAATGTTAATTTCATAAGGGAGGACTTAAAATCATGAATGATGAAAATAACATTATTATTTCTAGTTCTACTATGATGCTTGTTCCATACAATCACCCTTATTATCGTACAAAACTTATCGACAGTAGCGGAAACCATCTTTACTCCTGTCAAACTGCTCTCCAACTTATACAGAAATCTTGTCTAACAAATATTCATTCTACTTATCAAGGGAGACGTAATGCTGTAAAAACAAAATTTAAATTTAAACAAAACGTTCCAATTCCGATCAATCATAGAGAATATATTTGTGCTTTCCCAACAGAATCTCCTGCTTCTCCAAATTGTATTTGGCTTTTCTTCAAACATGTTCATACAATAGAGTTTTTCAAAAAAGCTAAACGAGCTAAAATTCATTTTTCAAACGGAGCTACCGTAACGATACAAATTAGTCCCCATAAGTTAAGCCAGCAATTATGGAAAGCTGGATATGTATTATCCCAAATGAACATGCAAGATTCATCACCTTAATAACAAATAGAATGGAAGGTAGTATTTCCTTACCTTACCTTCCATTCTATTTTCTATTTTTATCCTTTTACACTATCTCGCATTTTCTCGAGTGCTTGCCGATACATCCATCTTACTTGATAATATGTCATTTCCGTCTCTAAAGCGATTTCTCCCATCGTCTTCCCTACAAAAAAACGTTCAAAAATAATATACTTCTCCTTCTCATCTAACACGCTCATAAAATCCTTCACTCTTATTTCAACGTCCTCAAAATGAAAGATATCCTCATACTCTCCTACACATACACATCTCTCCTGCACTGCGAACTCTTTCTTCAATCTCTCTAATATATAACCTCGCACCGTTACAACTGCATATGCAGGGAAATACCCCTTCTTTTCATCAAATCTTTCATACGCATGCCAAAGACCGATTAAACCACATTGATAATACTCTTCATAATCTTTACGAATACCTAATTTCTTTATTTGATTTACAATCATCCCTTCATACAAAACAACTGCCTCTTTAAAAGTCGCTGGCTTCACACAGTACCCGTTTCTAAAAGGTATACCTTTCTAGTATTCCGCGGTACCTTCACAATATAAAAATAAAGAAAAGATTTCACTGTGAGTCATTTCAAATACTACCGACGGAATTTGAAATTACACTATGTAGAATTTGAAATTCTGTTGGTGGTATTTGAAATAGGGGTAAAAATAAAAAAGGTGACTCTTGGAAGAGCCACCTTTTCTATCTTATTTCCTTATTGGAACATACCTTGTAAAGCTCCGATTCCAAGAGTTAAAACAAAGAAAACAATAGTAATAATTGTTGCCTGCTTTTTAGTCAAACCTGCTGTAATTTGAAGACCTAGCCATGTAACTACATATCCCCAAATTGTAAACACTTCAAATTTACTTACAATACCTTTTACAACACCACTACTCGAGGCGAAAATTGGTCCTAGGCCAGTGTACATTTCTTGACCCGATCCACCTAAAATATAAGCTAAAATTATATTTATTAATACACCAATTAATGAAATAACACTTGAATATACAGTAATCGCCAATAATTTTTTATAAGAAGTATCATTGCTCATAAACACCATTAATACTTTATACACTACAGCACTTAGTAAGAAACTAAATCCCATACCAAGAGCACCTACACCGAATCCCATACCATATGTCATTCCAGCTGAAACAGTAACACCTAACTCCTTATTGAGCTCAATTGCTTCAGGTGTTAGAGAATATACATAAGCAGCAAATCCCCCAATAAGTCCACCTAATAAAACAAGTAGCCAAAACGCTCCCCAAACTGCATTACTCGTTTTCATTCTTTCGAACTGCACTCCAGGAGAAGTAATCATTCCTAATAATGATGGCTTCTTCACGCCTACATCTTGCGTATTAATATTTGCTTCCATTATAACGCCTCCTTCTATTTATATAACCCGTTCTAACGGGCGGTTCACTTCCTCATATAGAGGCTACGAACCGCCCACTAGAACGGTAATGTGTAGTTCTACTACACTATTAATTACTCATAACGCAATGCTTCAATTGGATCTAATTTCGCAGCTTTATTTGCTGGAATTAATCCGAAAATAATACCGAGTGTCATCGAGAACAGTACGCCTCCAACGACAACTTCCCACGAAACGAGCGGTGGCCATTTTGCGAATGTAGAAACGATATATGCTCCGCCATACCCAAGACCAATTCCGATTAAACCACCTAAAAGTGTTAACATAACAGCTTCAATTAAAAACTGTAATAAAATTTTACTACGCGTTGCTCCAAGCGCTTTACGTATCCCAATTTCGCGCGTACGCTCCGTTACAGATACGAGCATGATATTCATAACACCAATACCACCAACGACTAATGAAATACCAGCGATACCACCGATAATCATCGTCATGATGCTAGTTACTTTAGAAACATTTTCTTGGAGTTCTTTTAAATTCACCAGTTCATATTTACCTGGGATTTCACTTGGCTTACGACTATTTAATACATCAACAGCTCGTTTCCCTGCTGCTTCTAAATTGTCTACATTTTTAGCTTGAATTGCGATATTTTGAATATCATCTGTCCCGTATAAAACAGGCCATAACGTAAGAGGAATTAACGCTTCTTCCATTTCAAATCCCATAAATTCATTATCTGATGTATACACACCAATAATTTGCATTGGCTGTCCCTTCATCTCAATAATTTGTCCAACTGGGTTTACGTCCTTAAATAACGTTTCCTCTGTTTTTGTGCTAATCATCACAACGTTATTCGCGTGAGAAATATCTGATTCATTTAAGGAGCGGCCCTTTACAACCTTTACTTTATTAACCGCAAAATATTCATTATCAAGTCCAATAACATTCAGCCTTGCTTTTTTATCATTTACATCAAGTGTCTCTGTTGTCGAATTTGTTGTAATAACGTGTGAAACATCTTTCACTTGTTTTACTTCCAAAATATCCTCTTCCGTTAACTTCGGTATTTCAAATCCACCTATAGCAAATTCATCATTAATATCTGTTTTAAATTGAATTGGCATAAGGTTATTACCACCAGAACCTGCGAATTTCGACTTCAACATCGCTTCCCCGCCTTGCCCAATTGCAACGACAGTAATAATCGAACCTACCCCGATAATAATACCGAGCATCGTAAGAGCAGAACGTAGTTTATGAGCTAAAATAGAAGATAAGGCAATTTTTATACTATCTAGTAAACTCATACCGCACACCTTCTATCTTCTGTAACTTTCCCGTCTCGCAGTACAATGCGGCGGGAAGAATACGCTGCTACTTCCTCTTCATGCGTAACCATAACAATCGTCGTACCTTCTGCATTAAGCTTCGTGAAAATATCCATAACTTGCTCACCAGACTTCGTATCAAGTGCACCAGTCGGTTCATCGGCCATAATGAACGTTGGATTATTTGCAATCGCTCTTGCAATTGCTACACGCTGCTTCTGTCCACCTGATAACTCATTTGGTAAATGATGCACGCGATCTGCCAATCCAACTTTACCTAACGCCTCCAAAGCCCGCTTGCGACGCTCCGCTTTCTTCACGCCACCATATACGAGCGGAAGCTCAACATTTTCCACTGCGGAAAGACGCGGCAGCAAATTAAAATGCTGAAACACAAAACCGATATATTCATTACGAATTAAAGCAAGCTTTGACTCGTCTGCTGTTAAGATATTCACATCATTCAGCATATATTCACCTTCTGTTGGACGATCTAAACAACCGATAATATTCATAAGCGTCGACTTACCAGAACCAGAAGGTCCCATAATCGAAACGAACTCACCGCTCTGAATCGTTAAACTAATACCGTGTAAAATCGGCACTGCCAATTTTCCTTGATAATACGTTTTAGCAATATGATTTAACGTAATCATTTCTCTTTCACTTCCATTCCGTCATACACATCGTCGGAAGGATTTTTAACCACCTTTTGCCCTACTGTTACGCCTTCTACAACCTCTGTCCAATCTCCATCAGTAGAACCTTTTTTCACATTTTGTTTACGAAGCTTCCCTTTATCCTCAACATAAACAAATGCATCATCGCCTTTTGCTACAATGCTCTTACTTGGGACAGCAATCATCTTCTTATTCTCTAAGTTTACTTGCAGAGAAACGTGATAACCTGGAGATAAACCATCTTGACTATCAAGGCTAGCTTTATATGTATACTGAGACATATTTTGAGTTGCTTCACCCATGCCGCCAGCTTGCGCCATCTCTGCACTTGTTGGGAACTCACTTACCTCTGTAATCTTACCTGTCCACTTCTTCTTATTATTTGCTTTTGCAGTTACAGTGAATGTTTGATCTTTTTGAATTTGTGACTTTTGAAGCTCAGTTAACGTACCTTGAACTTGGAATGGATCTTTAGAAGCTACTTGTAAAAACGCTTTTCCTTGACCACCTAACGTTTGAGATGAACTTTGTGCCGCATCTTTGTCTAACTTTTGAACAACACCAGCAAAATTGCTATAAATCGTAAGTTCTTTCTGCTTCTTACTTAACTCTTCTTTCTGCAACTTTCCTTTTTCTTTCTCAAGGTCAATTGTTTTTTGTCCTATCTCTAACTCGTTTACTTGCTCGTCCATCGGATCTGTTACTTCTTTCCCAGCTCCGCTATCTTTCGCCTTCTTAATTTCTTTCTTCAACGAATCAATCTTCTTTTTCCCTTGATCATAACGCATATCCGCCATCTTCTGATCAAGCTCAGCTTGCTTCATTTGAAGGTTAATCTCTTCATTATCATAAGAGAATAACTTCGTGCCTTTCTCTACCTCTTGCCCTTCTTTTACCTCAATATCTTTCACTTTCCCTTTGGCCGGATCTGCATAGAAGCTTTCAATATTACTAGGCTTCACCTGACCAGAAATTAACTTCGTATTATTCAGCTTACGCTCTGTCACTTTCTCAAAACTTACAGCATCAGCATTTGTTGATGCACCCTTCTTCTTACCTTGCATAACAAAAATATTAATTGCCGCTACAATAACAATTAGTGCAATAACCCCAATAATAATCCATTTCTTCTTCTTGTTTGGAGTACGAACCGTATTTGGTAACATATTACCGCTCCTTTTTTATAACTTAATAGTTTAATATAAAAATTGTATAAAACTTTCTGAAAATAAACTGTATATTATTACAATCTTTTTACAAAGTTTTACACATCCATTTATATTGTAACAAAAATTCCAATGATTAGAAATATGACATTATATCTTTTAAGATAGATTTAAGGAAAGGAAAAAGAGCAATTTTAATTGAATGGAAGCCATTCTTTATTAACAAAATTTCTTTCCAAAATGAATCATTAAAATTATTTTCCTAATTGCACCATCGCTATTTTGTCATATATATTTGACATTTCATCTATTCAATTATAAAATGTCACATATAAATGACATTTTGGTACACAAGGTCTACAACCATCAATGGGAGGGTTATATTTGAATAACGTTAAACAATATCGAAAATCTGAAGATCTATCGCAGCTAGAATTAGCTAAAAAAGTTAACGTAGCGAGACAGACAATAAACTTAATTGAAAACAATAAATATAACCCTTCTTTAGCCTTATGTATCGAATTAGCAAAAGCACTAAAAACAGATTTAAACAGTCTATTTTGGGAGGGAGATTAAATGATGAAAATTGAATGGAAAGAAAGAGTTTATAATAGTTTTGTTGGAACACTAAGTGAGAGAGATGAATACCAAAAACAAGAAATCAATAAAGAGTTATCTGTAGCTGGAATTGGTTTGTGGTGGTTAAATATGTTGGTAATGCTTATTATGTTACTTGTTGATACTATGAATCACACAATATCTATAGGGACAATATTCATTTTTCTATCTAATATGATTTATGCTAATTACTTAGCCTTTAAATTCAAGAAAAAAGGTTTAAGTGATACTGAATGTGCAACAAAAGAAGAATATTTACAACACAAGAAAAAATTAAGAAAAGCTGGCTTAAAAGCGGGTGTGCTTTGGGGCTTTCAAATGTTTGTTTTTATGAATTATCTCCTTCCCTATATAGGTTCAGAAGAAATCTCTATTTCTTTATTTGATGTTGTGCTTTGGGGTTGCGCTGGCGGATTTTTCGGTATAACCATGTATCTATTTGGTTTATGGAATCTAAAAAAATTATATTAATTAACAAAAATCATTTATATATTAAACTGCAATTTTACATACTGTTTGTTTTTTCTAATATAAAAGCTATCCAATCACACACAATTGGATAGCTTTTTCAAACAAAATATTATGCTACTTTAGGATCTTTTCTCTCATGTCCACGTTGAACAATAAATAAGAAGACTGTTGATAAAATTGCTCCTGTTAATAGTAAGATGAAACAACCATCCCAGCCAGAACTATCAACAATAACACCAATTGCTGCGTTAGCTACAAGACTTCCGCCTACATAACCGAATAGACCACACATACCAACTGTCGTACCTACTGCAAATTTCGGTACTAATTCCATCGCACTTAAACCGATTAAGAACTGTGGTACATAAATTAAACAACCGATAATAGAAACTGCAATACTTACAACAAGTACGCTAGTTGCTTGCCAATATATAAACGTACCAATAACAACTCCAACCATACTAATAATACATAATGGCATACGTTTTCCTTTAAATAATTTATCACTTAAAAAACCAACGATTAATGAACTTGGAATTGCCATACCTTCAAAGATTGCATATGCCGCATGCGCTTCTGCTTTTGAAAATCCTTTAACTGTCGTTAAATAAAGTGGAACCCAGTTAATAACACCGAAACGAATTAAATAAACAAAAGCATTCGCAATACATAAGAACCATACAAATTTATTTTTCACTACATACTTCATTAAAATTTCTTTTGGTGACATCTTGTTAGCATTATCTGCCTTTTCAAGATTTTCATAGTCATTACGATACTCATCAATTGGAGGAAGACCTTCAGATTCTGGTGTATCCTTCGCATTGATCCAAACAAGTACTGCAATTACCATTGCGATAATCGCAGGGAAAATAAACACGCCGCCTTGCCAATGATTTTCACCGAAAATACCTACACCAATTCCGACAAGTGGTGGCACAAGCATTCCACCAACGTTATGTGAAATATTCCAAAGACCTGTTTTCGTACCACGTTCTTTCTTCGAGAACCATTTCGTCATAACAATACTACAAGGTGGTGCTCCCATACCTTGTACAATACCGTTAACAACAAGTAATGTAACAATCATCCCAAATGATGATGCAAAGCCGAAACAAATATTTACAAGCCCTGATAAGAATAAACCGACTGCGATAAAGCGCTGGGCGAAAGCTTTATCTGATAAATTCCCCATAAAGAACTTACTAAATCCATAAACAATTGCCATTACTGAGCCTAGTAGACCAATTTCAGCTGTACTAAAACCATATTCTTGTACTAAATACGTACTTGATAACGTAAAGTTACTACGAACTAAATAATAAGCAGCATATCCAACTGAAATCCCGATTAACACACGAATACGTAGTAATCGATATACATGATCGATCATATCCGCTGGCAATCTTTCAATTGCAGGTGCTGGCTTGAGCCATTTAAACATATATTTCCGTCTCCTTTTCTCACTTCAGAGAGAGACGCTGTCTATTCCATATCTCGATTATTCCGCTATTTGATATATTTAGGTTCGTCCTTCTAACCGGCTGTCCTTCTATTTCTTTCTCATTCTTCGCAAACATCGTTGGTACGCCAAACGACACTTTTTCTAAAATATGCCCCGCTTCTTCTGATAAACAATAATCAATAAATAAATCCGCAATAATACCACTCGGTGCACGTTTTAGTTTAGAAATCGCATTAACAGATAACCCTGTTTGCTCAGGTTCGTTACTTAAAATCGGAAAACCTTGTTTTTGAAGCATTCTCTGATCTCCCATAAAGTTGATGCCTATCATATATTCACCGCTCGCAACAAGTTCTGCTGGGATGTAACCATTCACTGTTACTTCTCCAACTTGTTCTGCCAGACTCTTCACATATTCCTTCGCTTCCTCTTCACCTAACGTATCAATAAGTGACTGGAAAAACGTATATGCTGTACCTGAAACATTTGGATCGGGCATGACAATCTTTCCCTTATATACTGGATTCAATAAATCTTTCCATCTTAACGGATACGAGAGACCGAGCGGCGCTATTTCCTCGTTCCACCGCTCTTTATTAATCGCAATTGCCAGCTTCTCCACTTCATAACCGTACCAATAACCATCTTTATCTTTAACAGTTTTTGAAATACGATTTGCATGTTGGCTTATCACAGGAATAGAAAGATTTTTCTGCTTCATCATTTGATGCGCATCTACTGCACCGCCAATAATAATATCCGCCTTCGGATTTCCAGCTTCTTCTTCCACTCTACGAAGAAGTTCTTCTGTTGAAAGACGAATAAATTCATACGTACATCCGCGCGGCTTACAAAATGATGAAAGTAACGCTTCACCAACTTCCTCACGAGCCGCCACATACGCAACAATATGACGATCATCCAAAATAGGGAGACCATTTTTACTATATTTAATAGAGGTTGTATCTCGAGAGCAACTAGACATCGCTCCTCCAATTACTAGCAAAAAGAAGAAAAAGGCTATCTTTCTCATGACGCATTCTCCTTTACGAATAACTCTGCTAGAGAGCCTTTCATATACATGACATTTCCGTTATTATCACCGAGATATTGCACAACAAAGTACGATGGATACACAGAAATCGTAAGAATATCTTCACGATCATTCTTTACACGCTTACCTGTTTTATAAGCTGTAATATAAGCAATCGGTTCATTCTGCGATTGTAATAACTTCTGAATTTCTCCATAATCTGTAATTTGCTTTGCGTATCGAATAGAATCAAGTATGTGCGTAAGATTGATAGTACGTACCACATCACCTTGACGTACTACGACATCCTTTGCTGAAGCAAAGAAATCACTAATACGCTCTGGTGTGTAATACAGGCTTAATAAATACGTTTGAAGTGCTGAAATCATCGGATCCATGCCATTCTTTCCGTATACATTTTCCCCATACTGGAACAAGTCACCTACTGCAAAAGTACGCTTATGTCCATTCAAGTACGTTACTTCTCCAGTAAATACTTGTTCTTGGCTCTTAACGCCCTCAGGCTCTATTCGAATTCGGTCAAAGAATGAAACAATCGTATGCAAACGAACTTCATCCGTTACAACGATTTCTCCCCACTTTTCATGTCTTACTTTCACTTCAATTGGAAGAGATTCATTCACCCTTTGTAAAACGGCTTGTTTATCATTTACAATGTTGATTCGATTATAGATTTGCTTCTCCATAACATAAAACAAAACAAGAGAAACAATCATACAAATGACAAACATAAGAATTTGAAATGATAGCCTTTTCATTTCTGCCTACCTCCAAGATAAAAAAACGTTGTTTCGAAAATACCGCATAATTGTTTCATAAATGTATCATTTAACCGCTTTCAAGTTTTTTATGTCTTCCATCCTTCTCGGAAGCAAAAATGTAATGAATATTGTAGTACCTACTTCTTCACTACTCTCAATCCGCATGCTTCCGCCCTGCTTACTCATAATCTCCTGACAAATATACAAACCATAACCATTCCCGTAACTAGAAGGAAGTGCCTTTCCTTTCGGAGACTCATTCCACTCCGCAAGCACCACTTCATCTATACCGATCCCATCATCATGAACAAAAACCTTCGCTTCATGCTCATTTACAATTACATTCATACGAATGTGCGAAGCATCACTATACTTAATTGCATTATCAAGCACATTTAAGAAAATTTGCTTCGTCTTATCAAAATCTGCAACAACATGTACATCCGTTAACTCATTTATCACTTCAATTTCAAATTGATTTAGGCGAGGCTTCACAATTGAAACTGCTTCTTCTGCCAATTCCTTTATATTCACAACTGTAGGAGACACTTCAAACGTACTCTTCCCATATTTCGAAGACTTAAGCAGTTCCTCTACAAGTGATAATAAACGCTCACTTTCCACAGATACATAACGAAGACTTTCCTGTACATCTTCTTTCGATTGTAACTTCGGAATTAAATCAACATAACCGATAATTGCCGTTAGCGGTGTTTTTAGCTCATGCGTAATGCGGTCTAGGAAATCTTTCTGCTTCTCTTTCTCCTCCTGCAATTGCTTAATATGCAGCTCAATTCCATCGGCCATCGCGTTAAAAGATGCTGAAAGCTGAGCGATTTCCACGTACTCATTTAACTCAATCTTACTCTTATAATCACCATTCGCGAGCCTCTGTGCCATTTGTCTCAACTGATCAATTGGTTTATGAAGAGACTTTGCCAAACGAATTGCAAAGAAAATACCGGTAGCTACTAGGCAAAGAGACGTCATTAAGAAAGTCCAGCTCACATTTGTTAAAACTTCCTTCTCACCCGTTAACTCATTTATAAAACGAATACTTCCAATGACATCGTTTCCATAATATACTGGGCTTGAAAACAAAAGAATGGGAGCGGGATCCGCCTCCTCAAAAACATAAGACTTCTTCCCCTTCAAAGAACTCTCAATGTCGATGTTACGGTGAAGCAATGCTCCTTTTTGTGTATCTGCAACAACATCGCCATTCTTCCCAATCATCTGCACACGGACATCCATACGCTTTGCTAAATACGACGCAATTAAAAGTGAATTAGGACCAAGCGTATCCACTTCTGCTTCCTTCTCTAAATAATTCATCGTATAAATTTGTGCTTCTACACTTAACTTTTCTAAAGAATCTGCTGCGTTATGATACATATTCTTTTCTAACGTAATATAAACAACTGCATATAAAAGAACAAAAATCGGAATTAACAGCCCAACTATTCCAAATACCATATTTCGCTTTAAAGACATACCATCACCACTTAACAATCCAGTTTATAGCCAACGCCATAAATTGTCTTAATATATTCTCCGCTCGTCCCAAGCTTCTTTCGAAGTCTCTGCACCATAATATCAACTGCTCTCGTATTTCCGATATACTCAAACCCCCATACTTTCTCAAGTAACTCATCCCTCATAAACACACGCTGCGGATTTGAAACAAACAACTGACATAAATTAAACTCTCGGTACGTTAACTGAATCTCTTGTCCACTCACATGTACCTTTCTTTCCTTAGGACAAATCACTATCTCTCCAGCCTCAATTACTTCATGACTTACAGCGGCCTCCGTCTTCTTTACACGCCGCGCCATATTCTTAACCCGAAGAATAAGCTCCGCATAATTAAACGGCTTCGTCACATAATCATCAGCACCAAGCTGCAAGCCAAGCAACTTATCATTCATCTGACTCTTTGCCGTTAACATAAGCACCGGAATATCCCTATCCCTCTCACGGAACAAACGAAGCAACTCATACCCATCCGTATCCGGAAGCATAACATCCAAAATCAATACATCTGGCCCTTCATTCCATCGCTCCAAAGCTTCTCTCCCGTCAGCCGCTGCCAATACTTCATAACCTTCCATCTCCAACTGCATCCGAATCAAATTACGAATACTCGATTCATCATCAACCACAAGTATTTTCATCATTCTCCTCCTTCCATCATGTATTATAGTACAGTTTAGTATAGCAAAAATCCTATAAAAAAAGAGAGGGTATTGTCGAACATATTTTGTCGACGATACCCTCTCTTTCACTTATTATATTTATTTAGCATATCCATTCGGTTGCTTTTGATGCCAATTCCAAGCATGTTCAATGATTGTCTTAACATTTACATACTTAGGATCCCATCCTAGCTTCTCTTTCGCTTTCTTAGAAGAAGCAACTAAACGTGCTGGATCGCCCGCACGGCGCGGTGCTACCTCAGCAGGAATTTCATGATTTGTAACCTCACGAACTGCATCAACGATTTCTTTTACACTGAAACCATTACCATTTCCTAAGTTATAGAAATCACTCTCTCCGCCATTCTGCAAGTCTTTAAGCCCTAAGAAATGAGCCGCTACTAAATCTTCAACATGAATATAATCACGGATACAAGTACCGTCTGGTGTATTATAATCATCACCAAACATCATAATCTTCTCACGTTGACCTAAAGCCACTTGCAACACAAGAGGAATTAAATGTGTCTCTGGGCGATGATCTTCTCCAATAATACCATTTGGAGTTGCACCAGCCACGTTAAAGTATCTGAAAATCTTATAACGTAAATTAGAAGCTTGGCTATACCAATGAAGCATCTTCTCGATTGCTAACTTCGTCTCTCCATACGTATTCGTTGGATTCGTCATCGTTTCTTCAGTAATAAGATCAACATCTACCTCACCATACGTTGCCGCAGTAGAAGAGAAAATGAACTTATCTACCTTAAACTCATCCATTACCTCTAATAAACAAAGTGCACCATACACATTGTTATTATAATATTGAAGGGGCTTTTCCATACTAACTCCAACTAAAGAATCAGCTGCAAAGTGCATAACCGCCTCAATATTTTCTTGTTTAAAAACATCCCTTAAAAATGATTTATCACGAAGGTCGCCATTATAAAACTTCGCGCCTTCCGTAATTGCATCTTCATGACCAGTTTGTAAGTTATCTACTACTACTACAGATAAACCTTCGTCTACTAATTTTTTCACAGCGTGAGAACCGATATAGCCAGCTCCACCACAGATTAAAATTGAATTCATTGTTTTCCTCCTACTATTTTCAGATATCTTAATTATAAAAGGAAAAGGTATACGGGAACTCGTACACCTTTTATCTCTCCTTCATTACTTAGCTACAAAATAATCAGTTACATGTTTCGCCCAAACATCATGTCCTTTTGCACTTGGGAAACCAAATTCTTCTTGTAGGTATGGTAAAATTGCTTTCGTTGAAGCATCCGGCCATGCTCCCCAATGATCAATATATGTATAATTATTTTGCGTTGCAAATTGTTTTAATGCTTCAATCGATTTCGGGTAATTTTTCGCACCATACACTGGATTTGATGGTTGAATCATAATCGTAGCGCCTTTTGCACTAGTAGAAAGTGCTTGAACAAACTTCTGTGTATTCACAACAGAGTTCCCATTACCAGTTTTACCGTTATCAGTAATAAATGGTGGTTCAAATAAAATCACATCTGGATTGTCTTTCGCGATCTCTTTATCACGCTTATTCGCGATTAACTCTTCTGTGCTTTCACCCTTATATTCCTTTATAGTCACATTCCATAAACCTTTACCATAAGCAGTTTCTAAATTAGCCGTTAGCTTAGCTGCCCAAGCACCTTTTTCAGATGAAGAAGCTTCATCACCAACAATAACAAGATTTACTGCCTTTTTATCCTCAGCAGCTTTCTTTAACTTCTCTTTCACTGCATCTGGCAAGTTCTTCGCATAGGCTTCATTAAAAGATGACTTCGTATCTTGTTTTTTCTCTTCCTTTTTCTCTTCTTTCTTCACTCCGCTATCTTTCACTTCATCCTTTGTTTTCGTTACTTCACTCGTTTGTCCTGTTGCATTCGCAATCTTCTTATTCCAGTACAATTTACCGCTCACAATCGAAGCAACAAACAATACAAAAATAACAAGGACAAGTACTGCTTTCTTATTCATCGATTCACCTCATCTATTAATCTCACAATATATAATACTAATATAAATCCATGCAAAAATAAACCCAACTCCTTCCAAAGGAGTTGGGTTATTACATACTACTTGGTCACTTCAAGATGCGCTCTTAACTTATTCGTTAAATCTTGTTTTGCTGCCTCTGGGACATAGTAGTACCAAATACCATCAGCGGCTTTGTGACCGTCACCTGGGATTTGAATATCTTCACTGTTTTCCAGACAATTTTTATAATTCTTTTGCATATCAAACATTTGATCTTGCGTTAAGTTTGTCTTCACATTTTTTTGAATTGCTGTTAACACATCACCATAACTTGTTAAAGAAGAGAAAGTAGCGCCTTTCTTAATAACAGCTTGCATCACTTGGCGCTGACGCATTTGACGTCCGAAGTCACCACGTGGGTCTTCATAGCGCATACGTGTGAATGATAGTGCCTCATCACCTGTTAAATGAATATTTCCTTTAGCAAAATGATGCTTGTCTTGTTTAAACTCTAAATCATTATTGACATCTACCCCACCAACTGCATCCACAATATCCTTAAATCCTGCCATATTCACTTCAATATAATAATTAATAGGAACATTCAAGAATTTTTCTACTGTCGCTACAGACATGTCTACCCCACCAAATGCGTAGGCATGGTTAATTTTATCACTCTTTCCTTTTCCAACAATTTCAGTATATGTATCACGTGGAATACTCACTGTCTTCATAGAATTATTTTTAGGGTTTAATGTAATAAGTATTAAAGAATCAGATCTACCTTTTTCATTCCCACGTTCATCTACCCCTAATAATAAAATTGAAACGGGTTCAGATTTGCTAATTTTCACTTCTTCAGTACCTTTAGAATCTTTATCGCGTTTCAATGGCTTATGAACTTCATCTAATGTTTTTGAGACAGAAGAGTATATACTATAGGCATAAGCTCCTCCACCTATAATTAGGATTCCTATAATTCCTAATATCCAAAATAGGATTTTCTTTTTCATTTTTTATCCTTCTTTCTACTTATTCACTGTTCTCTGCATCTGATTTTTAAAAATACATATATTAAAATGTATTACCACGTTTCCTTAGAAATAACCTTAGGAAGTTTTTTGCAGTCAAAGTTTTAATAAAAATAAATGTATCATTTAGATTTCATGAGCATTTTTATATTACTCCACAAATATATTATATCATTTTTCTTAATCATTAAGTAAATCACATATACTACCAGATAGATGCATACAGCTGATATAACACTTAAATACCATGATATAATAATAAATATAATCGTTATAACTATCTCTAATATAATGTCCTTCTTAACTTCAATATCCAAGAACCTTGCTAGATAAATTTCTGCAATAATACACCTAAATGCCAATAAGAATATTATACATAAAATTGTTAAGTGCAAACTATTGAATACAAACACGCTTAGACACGTTAATAATAAACTCATTGCTACCGTAATTAAATTTATTATTAGCATCCACTTTTCCTTACGAAGTGTTTTCAAATACGTATTAATTAATAATAACATTTTACTTTCATACAAACACATTGGAAATAACAATGCCATATAAATTAAACTATCAGCATATTGCGGTAACCACGCTGATAGGATTACTTTTGCTGGATAATAAAAAACTAACAACCCTACTAACGGTATCATAATTGTAGTTCTTATAGTTTTGTAAATAAAAGGTAAATTTTCTTGTGATGTACGACGTAAAGCAGGAAATAAAACCACTGCTATTGCATTAATGAACAGTAGCAACATATTGGCGATACTTAAAGTTAATGAAATCTTACCAAATATTTCAATACTCCAATTACGCTCAATAAAAAAGCGTACGATACCAATAATAAGCAGGCTCGCAAAATTAGCAAATAATAATTTACTCCCAACAGATATATTTACATATATCTCTTTGGCACTCATCTTAATGGATTCAAACTTCCCAAACACTAACTCCCGACAAACAAAAAATGAATAAATTACGGAAAAGATTTTCCCAATAACATCCGCAAGAATAAGATATTCAAACTCCTTAACTCCATTCATTAAAAAAGCTATAACTAATATAAAATAAATGGATCGCTCTAAAATAATTATGATTGAAAACTCTTTAATTCGATTTGTCGCTTGCAACATAAATGTCAATAATGAACGTGGGACTACTAATACTCCAGTTAAACAAGTTAATGCTACGACAATAGTTTTACTTGTATCTGTAGCAATCGAAATATAATATAATAAAATTGCAGAATTTGCAATAATATCAAAAACAACTAGAAACCAATACTGTGAAACAAAAACGGGCTTACGCAAGTCGCTATATTCCCAACCTCCATAACGCAAATACGCCCCATCTGTTAAACCTAAAGACATATATGATATATATGAAGAATAAAAAATATACAATTGCCAATATCCATAATTACTAACATCAATAAATCTAGGAACGATTAAAAGTAATACTGTGGAAATAATTATAGACAAAATATTAGCAATAAATGTATAAGAGAAATTACGAGCAAATTTTTTCACTTTATAGTTCATTTTATTACCTCTTTAATTCTACGCAATAGCGTATATAACTAAACAACAGCCGAACTCTTTAAACTAAAATATAATTCTTAAACTATAAAAATGGTAGCCCTCTAAAGAACTACCATTCAAGATTTATATTTTCATTTCTATATTAACAATTTTAGTTACTTGGTTTAGCATTCTTCCAGATAAAATAATATAAATTAAGATTTAATCTAGCAAGCACACAAGAAAACTTAACAAATTTACTCGTTAAATCATTAATTTTAAATTTATACAAATTTTTCTTCAATCTTTCTTTGTCTTGTCTTCTAATCTTATCTTCGTGAATACCATTCATTAACAAACTAATATTTAAATGCATATAGTAGTTTTTATACTGTTCTAATTCAATTCCCTTTTGATCATTAAGTAAGTTTATAATATTATCCAAAGAGTTAAGGGCTGTTAGTTTTTTAAAACTAAAATTTGATTTAGAAGCATTATTATTGTGAATTATATAATGATAATACGGAGTTGAATCATATACAATTTGTTTAGACTCTAAAATTGCTTGACAACAAAATAATAAATCTTCACAAAAATGTATATCCTCATCCAAATATAAATTTTTTTTACGAAATAAATCTACTGAAAAAAGTTTATTACATAAGAAACCTCTAAAATCATTTGGATTAAGAATAGAATTTAATGTGTCTTCTTTATTTAAAATTTTTGTACTTAATTCAACAGGCCTGCTTATTAGTAATCCGTTTATATCTTCTTTCACATAGCCACACATAGCAATATCTGCTTTGTGCTGAATAATTAATTCATATAGCTTATTAATCATATTTGGCTCTATCCAATCATCTGGATCTACAAAACCAATATAATTTCCATTTGCCTTATTCAATCCTACATTTCTCGCAGAGGAAACTCCTCCATTCTCTTTATGAAAGACAATAAAACGCTCATCTTTTTCTGCATATTGGTCACAAATCAATCCACTCTGATCTGTAGATCCGTCATTTACCAATACAATTTCTAAATTTTGATATTCTTGTTTTATAATGCTATCTAAGCATCTTGGTAAGAACCCTTCAACATTATATATAGGAACTATAAGAGAAATTAACATTTTAAACCTCTTTCCTATGAAATCCAACAAATTCATAACTAATGAAACTACGTTGTCGTTTGAACCCTTTTTTTCTTTTGACCAGATAGTATTATTGTCCCTAATAAAATTAAACATATAGTTAAAATATTAATTAAACTAAATGTAGATACAATAAATGATGTAAAAGTATCTCGTGGTGCATAGAGTAATAAGCGAGTCATAGATAGACACATCCAGGCTCCTAAGATACCAGCCCTAAACAATTTATTCATACATCCTAAAATAATCCCTAAAATAAAGTTCCCAATAATTATACCGAAATAACTAAAATCCTTATATAGTTCAGCTACATAGCTCGATCCATATCCCCAGCCGTTCAAATATCTCTTAGGACTTAAAATGTATGAAACACTTTCCGCAAAGTTATTACCATATAATGCAGAATCCAGGCTCTGAGGAACATATTTTGGTACATCTATCAAAAATTGAGTTATAGCATTACTATTAATAAAATCAATGAGTCTACCAATAGTATATATTTTTCCCTCAGACAGTTGACCAGCCAATGTTTGAGCATAACCAATCAAATTGACACTTACACCTTGAGCGTAGAAGAATTCAATTATACCATCTAAAAATGAATGCTCTACTGAACTATCCATACGTAAATATGAAACTGTATTTAATAACAAAATCATAAAGGGTAATGCACAAATACAAGCAAGTATCTCTTTTTTTCCAAACCATTTTTCCTTCTTATCAGTATAATTTCGAAGGCAAAGATATACTAGAACTATCAATATATTTAGAACAAAATTATTTCTCTGTCCTACCGCTAATGATAAACAACCTAATAGAACATATAAAACTAAAGGAATAAAGGATTTCTTTTTTGTAGGTAGTGTACCTAGATATATAAATAACGCGGTCGGACACATTTCTGCTAATTTAATAACCCATCCTGGAAATGAAGATGCGTATGAAGCATAAAGTTCAGTATAACCAACATTATTTGTAAATTTTGCTTTATCCCATAGCACTAAAACATTAAAAATATAGGTAATGTAAAATAATGATTTACTTACTAGAGCTACATTTTTAATATTATTCTCAGTAAAAAACTTTGACTTTTTACCTTTATAAGCCCTGTTATTCTTCACTAATGCATATCCCAAAAAGAGAAACAACAAGCTGAAAAATAAACTAATAAAAATACTCCATATTACCTTTTCATCACCGAAATCTAAACCATAATAGCTATTATTATATTTATCATAATAACCAAAGAGTGGCTTAACTACCAATCTAGCTACTAAAAAAGTAAAAAAGGTACTATTAAAAGCAAAAAATATAATTCTCTCACTAAATTTTTCACAAGAATATAATAAATTGTGAATCAACATACCACAAATTGCTACTAAGAGAATATTAAGATTTAAAAATAGGGCCCCTATACCAAACATACTTACAGCAAAAAACAAAATTATATATCGAATAATTTTTTGCAAGTCCTATTACCCTCCTATAAAATTTACACATAATCATTTTAGATAATATCTACAAGGACCCAGAACTAGACTTCCCAAGTTTAGTAGCAAATTTGGAATAAAGAACCTTAGCATTACTTCTTTCCTTCCAAATATTTAATGCATTATCGCACATTTTCTTATACGACCCATTATCCATTATGTGGAATTCGTTAAGTGATTCAACAATTTGTGAAACTGTACAATCTTTATCTAATAGGTATCCATTTTTTCCATTTTCAACAATTTCCCTTGTACCACCAACATCCGTAGCGATAACTGGAAGCCCCATAGATATTGCTTCCATGATTGCTACAGGTACTCCTTCGGATGCAGATAAATTAACAAAAACAGTTGCAGGATTTTCTTTATACCAATTTAAAACTTCTTGATTTTTAACGAATCCAGTAAATTTAACTTGTTTCATATTAAGCTTACTTTTGGCTAATTTTTTTATACGTTCAAATTCTGGTCCTCCACCAATATGAGTCCAGGAATATTGGATATCCTTCTCTTCTAACTTTACTAATGCTTCTATTAGTAAATCAATTCTTTTTACTTTGCGTACTACAGAACAGCTCACAATATATAACTGATCGTTCATAGTATTACTAAGTACATTAGTTGAGATTGTTCCCAACCTTTCTACACTTACCTTATCCTTATATGCAGGATATGTTTGATTTAAAGCATCTACTCCGTCTTGCGAACAAGGATATACTGCATCAAGAGACTTTAATAAATAGTCTCTCTCCGGTAAATATTTTAAAGGTGCCGCATCTTCATACAAATCATATCTATGCGCGCGCGAAATTGTATATGGATTTCTTTCCTTAAAATATTTATGCTTTAATTCTACAGCAACTCTTGCAGTTATGTATAACCAATAACTATATACTGTAATTGAATCATACTGTTCAAAATCGTACTCATTCAATTGATGCTCCACTCGATCATATACATCCATTGCACGACTTTCAAAATAATAACAATATAATTTATGCGACAGTTTCCCTTTAGAATCCGCTTTAATCATTTTTGTTTTTAATTTATCTTTATTAATAGTACTAAATTGCCTTAATACCATTTTGGCTTTTCCTGCAATGGAATGTTTTATTCCTATTGGTAAAATTACAACATTTTCAGGGACAGTCCTAGTCTGTTGCATCTCATTAGATACCATAGTGGAAATAATATAAATCTTTTTATAACTCTTAGATAGGTACTCTATTTCTGATTCCAAATATTCCTCACCTTTATGAAAAGGGTAATAATTGGTCAAGAGTATCAAACAATTATTCACTAATTTCCCACCTTTTGTTTTTCATCGTTATTTCTATTTATATTTTTTGATTTTATTACAGAGGCTGCCGTTAAGAATATAACCTTTAGATCCAACATAAACGATACATTTTCTACATAATACACATCATTTTTCACACGTTGCTCCATTGTAGAATTATTTCTTAAGACCGCTTGATTATAACCTGTAATACCAGGACGGACATCAAATTTTTTAAAGAATTCTTTTGGATAAATATCCTTATTTCCTAATGGACTTGGTCTTGGACCTACAAAACTCATATCACCTTTTAGTACATTAAGTAGTTGTGGAAGTTCGTCTATACTTGTCTTCCTTAAAACATTCCCAATTTTTGTTACCCTTGGATCGTTATCAGAATTAAATGTACTACCATCTTCATTACGAATATCCGGTGCATTTACTTTCATCGAACGAAACTTATACATAGGAAATTCTCTCATTCCTTTTCCTAATCTAGGCGCATTATAGAAAACAGGTCCCTTATCTTCTAATTTAATCATAATAACTACCGGTATCATGATTATTAGTAAAAAAGGAAGTAATAATAAAGAGCCTATTATATCAAAAACGCGTTTAATACCATAACGGTACATCATCCAACCCCCGCATTAATAAATGTATTTCTTCTACAGCTGTAGCAAAATTATAATCTGTTGAAAAATCTAGTAATTCCTTTGCTTTACTACTATCCATATAAGAAGAATGTATTCCTTCATTAGCATTAGGATTTTTCACTAATAAATTATCTTTGTTTCCAAACGCATTATTAATTGTATTTGCAACTTCATAATTTGTTAAAGCATCCCCGCTACCTATATTAAAAGTACCTGAAACCTTCTCTTGTTTTAATGCATAAATTACAGATTTTGCTGCATCTTTTGCATATAGAAACTCTCTTTTTGCAACACTATTAGCATGTAAAGTTAATTGTTCACCATGAAATGCTTGTCTGAAAAATCTATTAATCATATAATTATTTTTTTCATTAAACCCATATAAATGGGCGAACCTCAAGTTTTTAATACAAAGCCCTTTTTTTCTAGAATAAATATTTCCAATATGCTCACAGGCCAACTTACTAACACCGTACATTAAATCAGGTAACGGTAACTCCTTCTCATTCCACGGTAGGGACGTTTCATCAGAGTAGGCTGATATTGTAGATGCATACACAATATTACTAATATTATTTTCATAGCATGCATCGTATAAATTTTGTGTTAGAATTTCATTATCATGAAACTCAGATATCTTCCCTTGGCTACCTCTTGTGGCTGCAAGATGCACCACTGCATCTACATCATTTAATTGATTTATCAAGTCTTCCAAAGTATAATCCGAAACTCTGTATTCGTAATCATTTATCGCTTTATTACCAATACTTCTTGTTAAAATGATAGGCGTATTCCCATCATTTTTAATGCTTTCAACAACGTATTGACCTAGAAAACCCGTTCCACCAGTAACAGCTATTTTCATCTTAGTCTCTCTCTCCGTAATTTGTTTTTAATCCTAACTAGCACTACTCTCAAATTATTCAATGGCTTTATTTAATCTTTATAAATAAAATATCCAATTTTATCATTTTTACCATTTACTGGACGTATATTATCTCCTTGTTTGTAATAATTAAAGCTATCTAGGGAATTTTCTATTTGGTTTTCAAATGCCAAATAATCTGCTGCGGTATTTGGTTTTTGACAGATAAATTCCAAAATATATTTATCATTTGGATTTTTTTTGACATTCTCCAATTCAGAAGTATCTCCATTTAATAAGTGCTCAAATGTTAGCTTCATTAAATTAACTTCATTATAATAAGATAGTAAATTCCACATATGGCAACCATCTAAACGAGGGGTTATTTCAATAATATATGGCATTCCCTCTTCTAATTTCATTTGCGCATAAACAGGTCCATTTTTTATTTCTAATTTGGCACATGCAGCTTCTATTATGCCATTTAATAAACTCGTAGTATTAGAATTAAGGTTTACAGTTGGGACAATGTGTTTATGAATTAATCCCGTATATTCAGGCCAAGTTTCTCTATCGGACGCAACTAAATACTTCACTTTTCCATTTACTAGATAACCATTTACAGAAAGTTCTGGACCAGAAATATATTGCTCTAATATTACTAATCCTGAACGAGAATATTCTGTAGCAGCCTTATAGCTTTCTACATATTCCTCTCGATTTTGAACTAATTTTACCCCTCTTTGCCCTTGTGAATCAGCTGGTTTTAAGATAAAAGGAAATTCCATTTTTAATTCATCATCTTCACTTTTTACAACCTGAAATTTTACATTTCCTTCAAAGTCGTTCCCCAAAGTTTTTCTCATTAAGTCCTTATTATTACATATACGTGCCGTTTTTTCTGATACAAAATGTGGCATTTCTAATTTTTCACTGATTAAAGATGCTATCGGCATAGCTAAGTCTGAACCTGTAGAGTAAACAACAGAAATTTGGTTTTTCTCGATATAATCAATAATTGCCTCTGAATCTAAAATATTTATTTCGGCAAAGTGATCTGCTACATCTGCTCCTGGTCCATCTTTAGCCATTGCACAAGCATAAGTTTCATATCCCACTTTTTTCAGTTCCAAGATTGCATCCATCTGAACTGCTGCAACTCCTAGAATTAGAACTCTTTTTTTCATATATTTATAGTTCTCCTTATCTATTGTTTAAAATCTCTTTAAAAGTATCAGTAATATATTTTATCTCTTCATTTGTTAATCTTGTATGCAAAGGTAACGTGATTTCATTTTTATACATATTAAATGCATTAGGATAATTCTTTATATCAAATCCTAAGTTTTTATACGCTGTAAACATAGGCAATGGTTTATAATGTACATTGCTTGCAATTCCCATCTCGGCTAACTCAATAATAATTTTATTTCTTTCAGACTCTTCAATCCCAGGTATTCTTGCTAAATAAAGATGTCCCGATGAAGAGAAATCCTCCCCATAATGTTTCAGACTTTGAATTCCATATGGCAACAATTCTTTGTCATACATTTCAATAATCTCTCTACGTCTACCCATAAGAGATTCATATCTATCCAACTGGACTAATCCAATTGCTGCCATTATATCTGTCATATTACATTTATAAGCTGGGTAAACAATATCATACTCCCATGCGCCTTTTTGAGTCTTTGCTAGGGCATCCTTAGATTGTCCATGAAGGCTGTATAACATAAATTGTTGATATACCCACTCATCGTCTAAACCTAAATCATTGCGCCATACAACGCCCCCACCTTCTGCCGTTGTTAAATTCTTCACAGCATGGAAAGAATAGCAAGTAAAATCAGCAACTTGTCCACATCTCTTTCCCTTTCGTTCAGCACCAAATGCATGCGCTGCATCGGTCATTACAATTATTCTTTCAAATAACTCTTGAGTTTTATTATTAGGTTTGAATAAATCTTTTTTGCTTTCTACTACGCTATATATTGTATCGTAATCACACATTTTACCCGCAATATCAACTGGAATAATTACCTTAGTCTTTTCAGTAATTGCATCAGCAAGCTTTTCATAATCCATTTCAAAAGAATCAGGAGCTGTATCAACTAAAACAATTTTTGCTCCTACGTGCTCTATAATTGATGCAGAAGCTGTATAAGTATAAGCTGAAGTAATAACCTCATCTCCGGGTCCTACACCTAAAATTCGAAGTGTTAACTCCATAGCAGCCGTAGCTGAGTTTAAGCAAACCGCTTTATTTGTCCCAACATATTCAGCTATTTTCTTTTCAAGTTCCTTTGTTCTAGGACCTGTTGTAATCCAACCCGACTTCATCGCTTTTATTACTTCTTCTATTTCTACTTCTGTAATGTCTGGTGGAGAAAACGGGATATTTCTTATTGTATTATTAATCATTTAAGCTTCCTCACTTTACTCATTAATTTTCGTTTTAAAACTAGCTAGCTAATCTTAAATATCCAGCAAAAGCCTCTTGTTATACTCAATATTTTAAATTTAGCTATTCACTTCAACTTTATTATTCGCAAAATCTAATAAGGTTTTCCTAATACTCTCTTGACTCATCTGCTCAAACTCATCTATAAATTGTTGAATGGATTCAAAATCTTTTAAAACAGCCTTTCCTATATGGATTTTAGGAAATACTTGTTCCTTATGAATTTCATTATCATTTAACAACTCTTCGTACATCTTCTCTCCCGGTCTTAGTCCACTATATTCAATTCCAATTTCCTCAATAGAATAACCCGAAAGCTGAATTAAATTCTTTGCCAAATCTGCAATTTTAACAGGTTCGCCCATATCCAATACAAATAGCTCTCCACCTCTTGCCAAAGATCCTGCTTGGATTACAAGTCGTGATGCCTCTGGAATGGTCATAAAGTAACGGGTAATATCTGGGTGGGTAACTGTAACTGGTCCCCCACTTTGAATTTGTTTTTTAAACAATGGAATTACACTTCCGCGACTACCTAATACATTTCCAAACCTAACAGCAACAAATCTTGTTTGACTGATCATAGCCATGTGTTGAACAACCATTTCTGCAACACGTTTTGTTGCTCCCATTACATTTGTTGGGTTTACCGCTTTATCTGTTGAAACCATGACAAATGTATTTATTCCAAATGTATCTGCGGCTTCTGCAACATTTTTGGTACCAATTATATTATTCTTTACAGCTTCTTCAGGATTTCTTTCCATCAATGGAACGTGTTTATGTGCAGCTGCATGGTATACAACAAAAGGCTTGTGTTTTTTCATTATTTCAAATATTTTATTTCGATCTTGTATGTCAGCAATTTCTGTTACAAATTCTGCTTGCTCTTTATACTTAGTTCTCAATTCCATCTCGATATGATAAATACTATTCTCTCCATGTCCTAAAAGAACCATTTTTGCTGGTTTATATTTTAAAATCTGACGGCAAATCTCTGATCCAATAGAGCCCCCAGCACCCGTTATTAAAACCGTCTTATCTTGAATCTTCTCACCTATTCCCTTATCATCTAATTGAACAGGCTCTCTCCCTAGTAAATCTTCCACTTGCACATCACGAAATTCATTTACAGACACTTTTCCATCTAATAAGTCTTCTAACATTGGCACAATTTGCGTTTTCGCCTTCGTTTTTCTACACTTCTCAAAAATCTCATTTATTTGCCCTCTATTTAATGAAGGGATTGCAATAATGATATGTTCTATATCATTATCTTCTACAATTTCTTGAATATGATTTGTTGTACCAATAACCGGCACATTATAAATCTCCAATTTTTGCTTATTTCTATCATCATCGACAAACGCAATTGGATATAAATCTGCTTCTTTATTATGTTGTAATTGACGCACTACCATCGTTCCTGCTGAACCAGCACCAATAATTAATGTTCGTTTTTTATCAGTAGCTTTTGTAATATATGTATCACGGAACATACGCCATACAAAACGAGAACCGCCGATTAATAATAAATGTAGCATCCATGCGATTGCTAAAATTCGAACATAAATATCGTGATTAATAATTTGTTGAACAATTGCTGTTACTAAAATTGATAGCGTAATCGCCTTAAATATTTGCTTTAACTCTCCAATACTTGCATATTCCCACGCCTTGTTATAAAGCTTATAAATAGCTGCAAAAACATGATGACTACACAATAATGTAATAGAACTAATAACTACTGTCATAGGAATTTTGTTTAATACATTTGGATGTATAAACCAATAACTTAAATACACGGCAGTTAATACAATAAATGAATCTAATAAAATCAATAATGAGAGCCGTCTTCGATAACTCAATATACCTGTTCCCTTCTTTATATAATTCTTATTTTATTCATAATAAAAAAAGGACATTCTCCTATGAATGTACCTCTTCCTTTTTTACAAGCTCCTTCATATACTTCATTAACTCTACATTTAATTCTTCATTTTGTAGCGCCATCTCAATCGTCGTCTTAATAAATCCAAACTTCTCCCCAACATCGTAACGCGTACCTTTAAAATCATAAGCAAATACACGTTGAACTTCATTTAATCGTTGAATTGCATCTGTTAATTGGATTTCTCCACCCGCACCTGTTTGTTGATTTTCAAGGAACATAAAGATTTCTGGTGTTAATACGTAACGTCCCATAATTGCTAAATTTGATGGTGCTGTTCCTTGCTCTGGCTTCTCTACAAATTGACGTACTTGATAACGTCGATCATTTTGTTCAACTGGATCGATAATACCGTAACGATGCGTTTCATTTTCTGGTACTGTTTGTACACCTATAACAGATGATTGTGTTCCTTCATATTGATCCATTAATTGACGCAAACATGGCGTTTCTGCTTGCACAATATCATCACCAAGTAATACCGCAAATGGTTCATTTCCAATAAATTTACGTGCACACCATACTGCGTGTCCTAAACCTTTTGGTTCCTTTTGTCTTATGTAATGAATATTAATTTTTGAAGAAGCTTGTACTTTTTCTAGCATTTCATGCTTCCCTTTTTCTAGTAGGCTTTGCTCCAATTCAAAAGAATGATCAAAGTGATCTTCAATGGCGCGTTTTCCTTTTCCAGTAACAATAATAATATCTTCAATTCCTGATTCTATCGCTTCTTCTACTATGTATTGAATTGTTGGTTTATCAACAATTGGTAACATTTCTTTCGGCATTGCCTTTGTTACCGGTAAAAACCTTGTCCCCAGTCCCGCAGCTGGAATAATTGCTTTTCTTACTTTTTTCAAATCTAGTACCCCCCAAATGCATTATTATATCCATATGTAACAATAACAAAAACCCTACCTATAGGGTCGTCTTTACAACTCCATAAGTAGAGTTTCTAACATAAATAAATTATGGGCATCTAACCCATCCTCACGTCATACTCCCGACGACAAGCGTCTAAGGTAGGTTCGAAATAAAAATTTCTACCCACAGCACGACCGAGTGCCTCCTTTGATAACGGTTAGGAGACATCACCAACACTCTTCAATTAAAAAATACCAAATAATTTTTTACGACGAATTTGTTCTGGATCTTCTTTATAAATTGTTTTCCCGCTAATTACTAAGTACGGATTTTCTTTCAAATCACCCATAACATTCATTCCAAATTCTTTCTCAATTAGTTCATAGCTTTCCGCTAAATGAAATCCTCTCGATGTTGTGTTATGCGCATCTGATGCGATCATATGTGTTAAATTATGTTCCACAAGCTGTAATGAGAATTTTTTAATCTTTTTACCAAATTTCCCAAGCAAACTACCTGCTGTCACTTGTGTTAATGCACCTTTATTTACAATGTTATATAACTTATCTGGCCGCTCGATTAACTCGGCATTACGTTCTGGATGAACGATTATTGGAATCATTCCTTTTACACGTAATTCGTATAATAATTGTTCGGCATAACGCGGTACGTGATTCGATGGAAATTCAATAAATATATATTTATTTGTTTCGTTTAAAGTAACAATTTTACCAGCTTCATAGTCTTCTAATAAATCGCCATATAACCTGACTTCTTGCCCCGGTAAAATAGTAAGTGGAATATTATGTTGTTGTAGTTCATCATTTAGTTGTTTTACGTGATGAATAATTGGGGTACGTTCATTTACATATTTTCCATTTTGATGGTGCGGCGTTGCAACAATTGTATGTATTCCTTCTGAAGCGGCTTTTTGTGCCATTGCTAAACTATCTGTTACTGTCTGTGCACCATCATCGATACCAGGTAAAATGTGACAATGTAAATCTATCATTTGTTTCATCCTCCCTCTCTCCTATAAAGATCTTTTTTCCCTTGAATATGAGATATCGCTCATATTCAAGGGAAAAAAGGAGATATGTTTTTACCATATCTCACTTTAAAACTAGTTTGCACCGTAGTAATAATATAAGCCTTGTTCACGTTCACGGTCGTTTAGAACAACACCTAACAATTTACCATTTGCAGACTCCAATAATCCTTTTGCTTTTACTGCTGTTTCTTTCTCTGTTGATTCACTACGAACAACAAGAATAGAAGCATCACATACATTTGCCATAATTTGCGCATCCGTTACAGCTAAAATTGGCGGCATATCAAAAATAACTAAATCGTACATACTGTATGCTTGTCCCAGAAGTTCTTTCATTGATTTTGATCCTAACAATTCTGCTGGATTTGGTGGGATTGGACCACATGCTAAAAAGCTTAGATTATCTATAGATGTCGTTTGCACACATTTCTCTAAACGTTCACTATGTGTTAATACATTCGTGAGTCCAAAAATATTATCTACTTGGAACATTTGATGCATTGCTGGTTTACGCATATCTGCATCAATTAATAATACTTTCTTTCCTTGTTGAGCAAACACAACTGCCATATTCGCTGTCGTTGTCGTTTTCCCTTCACTCGGATTCGCAGATGTTACCAGTAATGAATGTAAATTCATATCAATAGCTGCAAATTCAATATTCGTTCGAATATTACGATATTGTTCTGAAATTGGTGATTTCGGTTGTTGATGAGCAATTAATTGACGGCGTTGACGATGACTTTTTTTCTTTTTAAATAAATTAAGAGCCAATTGTTTGTCCCCTCACTTTTCTTGATGATGGAGCGTGTGATTTCACGTTCATTGTTTCTTCATCCATACGAGCTACAATTCCTAATACTGGTAAGCCAAGTAAATTTTCCACATCTTCTTCTTTTTTCACTGTGTTATCTAAGTATTCTAATAAGAATGCAAGACCAACTGAAGCCATTAAACCAACAACGAAAGCGATTGCCACATTTAACATTGGACGTGGTTTAATTGGAGATTGATTTTCTGCAACTTCTGCTTTAGATAGCACTGTTACGTTATCAACATTCATAATTTTTGCAACTTCATCTTTAAATACATCTGCAGTTGCATTCGCAATATCACGAGCTAGTTTCGGATCTTTATCCTCAGCTGTAACAGAAATAACTTGAGAATCCTTTTCATTCGCAATATTAATCTTCTTTGTTAAAGCTTGTGCTGTCATATTTAAATTTAATTTTTCATTTACTCGATCTAAGATTACTGGACTTTTAATAATAACCTTATATGTATTCGTTAATTGAATATTTGATTGAATTTCCCCTAACTGAATCGCTGCCCCTTCTTGCTTCTTCTGGTTAACAAGAATTTGCGTCGAAGATTGATAGATTGGTGTCATGAAGAAAAAGCTAATGATAGCACTTACAATAGCTGCACCAAAGGCGATTACGAGGATCATTGCTAAACGTTTTTTTAAGATATGAAATAACTCTTTTAAACTAATTGTTTCTTCCATAAGTTCCTCCAACTTTCTAAAATTTACACATAGGAAAAATTATAACATATAAATCTTACATTTTTCATTTTTAATAATTCAGTTTTATATTTGTTCACAACAAACAAGTTTAATCTTACAAAATTATCTTAAATATGACAACACATTCCAATGATTTTCCAAATTATTTATCATATCATGCTTTTTATACTATGTAACTTGAGAAATAAATTTCAAAATGAGAAAAAAGCCAATAAGTATTTCTTATTGGCTTTTTTCTCATTTTAGTAATAACCATACTGTTCTTTTTCTTCTCTTTTATCATTCAAAACGACTCCGAGTATTTTGCCTGATGCTTTATCTAATATTTGTTTCGCTTTTACGATTTTATCTTTTTCCGTCTTTTCACTTCGTACAACGAGTACGATTCCATCACATTTATTCGCAAGAATTTGTGCATCTGTAACCGCAAGGACAGGTGGTGTGTCAATTAATATAATATCAAACATGTTATATGCTTCTAGCAACGCCTCGTCCATCGCCCGGCTCCCTAATAGTTCTGCTGGGTTTGGCGGGATTGGACCTGCTGCCATTAAGTATACGTTCTCTATATCTGTTTTTTGAATGCATTGCATAAGTTTTGCTTGTCCTGATAATAAGTTCGTTAACCCATTTGAACTATGAATGGCAAATAAGTTTTGTATCGTTGGCTTACGCAAGTCAGCTCCAATTAATAAAACTTTCTTTCCTTGTTGTCCGAAAACAACTGCTAAGTTTGAGATTGTTGTTGTTTTCCCATCACCTGGATCTGCTGAAGTAACAATAATAGAACGAACATGGTTATCTACAGATGTAAACTCAATGTTTGTACGAATGTTACGGTATTGTTCTGTAATACGCGATTTAGGCTCTTTATGTGTAATTAATTGTCGTAATGGTTTTCTTTTCTTTCTCCCGAACATATTCATAATCTCCTTTTGTGAAATGCGACATTTCCCTTTTCTCTCTCTTATGCTCGATTTCATACGTCTAATTAATATTCTTGCTGAGTTCCCCACATTTCATCATAATCAATAACATTCTACTTTGTCTTATTTAAGTACCTTAACAATATGACAATGCCCTTATTTCTTTATTACCTTTATCACTTATCCTGTTTTCTAGATAAACAATAAAGTAAGTATATGGTAATTACCATCTATTTACAAGCAATTTTCTGATTAGTTTGTATATTATCTTTTCATCGTTATATAGCAGTAAACAAAAAATCTCCTTGTCTTTTCACAAGGAGATTTTTTATTTTTCTCTATTCTTTTTTATCACCAATCGCAAATGTAATTTCTGCCTCACATGCAACTTCACCATCTACTGTTGCGATTGCTTTTCCTTTTCCAATTGGGCCGCGTACGCGTGTCATTTCTACTTCTAGACGAAGCTGATCACCTGGGCGTACTTGTTTTTTGAAACGGCAATTGTCGATACCTGCAAAGAAAGCAAGTCTTCCGCGGTTTTCTTCTTTCTTTAATACTGCAACTGCTCCGACTTGTGCTAATGCTTCTACAATAAGTACACCAGGCATAACTGCATAGTCAGGGAAGTGTCCGTTAAAGAATTCTTCGTTTGCGGATACATTTTTAATCCCAACCGCTCTTTTACCTTCATCTACTTCTAATATTTTATCAACAAGTAAAAATGGATAGCGGTGAGGAATGATTTCTTTAATTTGTTCTATATTTAGCATATAACAATCGCCCCTTTTGTAATATTGGTCTTACCACTTGGACATATTGCTATTATCCCATTTTGTTTATTGTTTGTCATTACAAAGTAACATTTTATATTTAGCACAACTTCCTAAAAAAAAATGCACACACTCTATTCCATTAAAATAGTTGCACATTTTTGCAACTGACACGGAGGTGGAAAGGAGTGTATGCCCAAATTAGGGAAAGGCAATATGTATTGAAACATTATTTGCCTTAATGTCGTATTCGACTCATTATATTATAAACGTTTTCAATTAAGGAAATATTAAATTTAACCATATATATGAATATTTTACCTGTTTCCTTCACATTTCTCTATTTTCCTTCCATTTTCGCAAAAAATCAAAATAAAAAAATATAAAAACGAAAAAAAGAACTAAGGCGTCAGCCTTAGTTCTTTCAAATTATCTCAAAGCACGCTTTGGTAATCTGTCGATATTCTCTAACATAATACCTGTACCAACCGCAACGCAGTGCATTGGGTTTTCAGCAATTAATACTGGTACTTTTAGTTCTTCTGCTAGAAGCATGTCGATACCGTGTAGTAAAGCTCCACCGCCTGTTAGAATAACACCGCGGTCGATGATATCTGCAGATAGTTCTGGTGGTGTGCGCTCTAATACGCCTTTTGCAGCTTGTACAATAACAGCTGCATTTTCTTTTAATGCTTCTGTAATTTCTTCAGAGCATACTGTAATTGTACGTGGTAAGCCTGTTACCATGTCACGTCCGCGAATTTCAAGCTCTTCGCTACGTGCACCTGGGAATACTGTACCAACTTTAATTTTAATATCTTCTGAAGTACGTTCTCCGATTAATAGCTTATACTTACGTTTAATATAGTTTAAGATCTCCATATCAAACTTATCGCCAGCCATTTTGATAGAGGAAGAGGTAACAATATCACCCATAGATAGTACAGCGATATCTGTTGTACCTCCACCAATATCAACAACCATGTTACCGCTTGGTTGGAAGATTTCCATACCAGCACCAACTGCGGCTACTTTTGGTTCTTCTTCTAAAAATACTGTTTTACCACCTGAACGTTCAGCAGCTTCACGAATTGCTTTTTGTTCTACTGATGTAATATTTGTTGGACAACAAATTAAAATACGAGGTTTTGAAAAGAAGCTCTTTACGTCCAATTTGTTAATGAAATACTTTAACATTGCTTCTGTAATTTCGAAGTTTGCGATTACACCATCTTTAAGTGGACGAATTGCTACAATATTACCCGGTGTACGTCCCACCATGCTTCTCGCTTCTTCACCTACTGCTAATACTTTACCACTATTACGATCAATTGCCACAACAGATGGCTCATTTAATACAATACCCTTACCTTTAACATGAATTAATACGTTAGCCGTACCTAGGTCAATTCCGATATCTCGCGCAAACATTCCCGTTTTTTCCTCCTCGATATTCAAAATCAGGTTACACCCGAATTCTTTTCACCTAATTTCTGATTTTATCATAAATTTAACAGAAACGTAATATTCGCAAAAAGAATTCTTCTGAAAAATATTATCGAATGTGAACGGAATGCTTGCTACTGTAACATTATTGACGTACAGGCTTCTCTACATCTTCTTTTCTATACTTTTGCTTTGTTGCTTCTCCACCTCTTAAATGACGAATAGACTTATGATAATCAAGAATTTCTTTCACTTCATTTGCGAGCTCTGGATTAATTTCTGGTAGACGCTCTGTTAAATCTTTATGGACTGTACTCTTTGATACCCCAAATTCCTTTGCAATGACACGCACTGTCTTTCTTGTCTCCACGATATACTTACCAATCTTGATAGTTCTCTCTTTGATGTAATCGTGCACACCACTCGCCTCCCTAATTTGGATGTGAGAAGGGTGAAATGAGCCTCGCTGCATACGACTAAGAAGTAAGTGTGAGTGCTGTTTGTAAGCGTTAAACATTCTTGGATTTATAATGAAATGATTCACGATTTCTCACCTCAAACACTCTCTTTGCTTTGGTTTATACCATTGTATTGCCCGCACTACTGATATATGCTACATGTTCACTATTTTTGCGGACTAAGTTAAGAAAAATTACGTTTTTTTGTGAGAAATACGTTAACAGTGACTATTTTGACGAAAAAAAATGACACCTTATATATAAGGCGTCATTCTTCTCTTTCAAACTCTTCTTCTAATAATTGATGGTGGGGAACCTCTTTCTTACCGGCAATATAATAATATAAGGTGAATAAAACAAACAATAAAATAATAGCAGTCGACAGAACAAATAAAAATGACACAGTATCCCCTCCCTTTTGTAATATATATTCGAGAATCTCGTCATTTTTCCTTGTTTTTGCAACTTTTTTCTCGAAATTGAGTATTTTTATATAAAAATAAAAAAATCAGCTCCCCTAGTGGGAACTGATTTTTTCACTTTCTTATTCTTGTGAAGAAGAATCGTTAGATGATTCTGTAGAACCATTTGTTGATTTTTCTTCTTTCTTCGGTTCTTCTTTTTTGTCACTAGTTGAACCGCTTGTTGATTTCTCTTCTTTTTGAGACTTGTCTTCTGTTTTACTTTCCGGTTTCGTGCTCGTTGACTTCTCTTCTTTTTGAGATTTGTCATCAGCTTTTTTACCAGAAGCATTCGTAGCCTTTGCAGCACCTGCATCAGCTTTAATTTCTGTTACTGATTTATTTAAGTAACGTTCAGGGTTCACAGCCACATTGTCTTTACGTACTTCAAAGTGAACGTGAGAGCCTGCCTCTTTATTCATTGCACTTAGACCGGATGTTCCTAATACTTCACCTTGTGCAACTCTTGCACCTTTTTCTACTTTCACACTGCCTAAGCTTTGATAAGATACCGCTACACCATTTCCACTATCAACTGTTACAACATAACCAAGAAGTGAATCTTTTTCAGCTTTCGTTACTGTACCACTTAAAGCAGCAGCAACATTGAATTCTTTTCCATTCTTCGCAGCAATGTCAATTCCTTTGTTTGGGGAATATGTGTTGTTATAAAAGACAAGTGCTTTTTCTTGTTCCGCCTCAGTTGCTGCATCTTCATAGAATTTCTTCTGTACGACTACTTCCGCATTCGCGGCAGCTGGCATTTTCACTACTTCTGAAGATTTCGTTACTGGTACTGCTGGATCTTCCGATTGTGTATACGGTGTTGCTTGATCGTGGTTTGGAGTCTTCTTCGGATTAGCTCCTTGGAACCATAGCGCAACCATTAAGATTACCGCTGCACAAGCAATGTATAGTGCCGGAAACACCCATCTTTTTTGAAATAAATGTACTACCTTTTGCGACTTTTTATTATTTCTTCCTCGCATTCCATCATCACCTCAGCAATCATTTTGAACAATATTCACGTATCCTATACAACGTATAACTAATTACTTTTCGACAAAATCTGTAAAAATATGTATAAGAACTGTAAAATTTCCGAGGAAATGATAGAAAAAAGAAAAAACTGAGCACTTTTAGCTCAGTTTTTAGTCTAATTGTTTCTTTTTATATACGATTAAACATACAACGAGCGATATAATAAGCCAAACTGCAACATTTAATACATGCCCACTAATACTACTAAATCCCGCCCCACCTACTAAGCTTTTAAGTGCTTTCACAATATGAGATGTTGGAAGATATCCAATCATCGT
The DNA here is from genome assembly GCF_000007825.1 of Bacillus cereus ATCC 14579. Classification (NCBI taxonomy): domain Bacteria; kingdom Bacillati; phylum Bacillota; class Bacilli; order Caryophanales; family Bacillaceae; genus Bacillus; species Bacillus cereus. The sequence continues at coordinate 5,194,215 of NC_004722.1, forward strand.
CTTAATTACTTTATTTTCAACCATTGGCTCAAACTGTACAGCCAAATACATCGTCATTAATATCGGCATTCCAATTATTGATGTTTGTGGTACAGAAGATGCAAGTAATCCGATCATTGTTCCAAGTACGATAAACAAAATAGTTCCGCATAAGAATATCAATCCTACCAATGGAAGATTAATATTTAACTGATCTAAAATGAATAAATTTGCAATACAAATGACCATCGTCAGACCCGATGTTAATAAACTCTTTCCAAGTAGAACTTCAACCGAAGATGCCGGTGATAGCATTAATACACGCAATGTATGTTTTTCTTTTTCTTCTGCAATTACCATAGATTGAACAAAGCCTGCGACAAATAGGAAGGCCGTTATAGTAGTAATACCTAACATTTCCTTTCCCACTCCAAATCTGCTAAACAAAAATGAAAGTATAATTGGTAAAAATGCCATTAACAACACTTGTGAATTTGTCTTAAAATCTTGTACTTCTTTTCTAAAAATAGCTGATACACGTCTCATTGAAAATGTCATTATAATCCCCTCCCAGTAACTTCAATAAAGATATCGCCTAGCGTTGGTTCGTGTGAATGAATGGATAGTAATTCTCCTTTGTTCATCCATTCTGAAATACGTTTTGCGCCTAATTCATCTTTTTGCACTACTTCTTTTCGTTTACCTTTTAATACGACCTCTATTTGATCCTTAGCGTATTGTAAGCGCAGGTTCTCTGGCGTATCGAGTGCTACAATTTCTCCGCCACAAAGGAAGGCAATACGGTTACAAAGCGTTTCTGCTTCATCCATGTTGTGAGTCGTTAAGAAAATCGTCGTTCCTTCTTCATTTAAGTCTTTTAAGATTTTATGAATGTTTTGTACGTTTACTGGATCAAGTGCAGATGTTGGTTCATCTAAGAAGAGGATATCTGGTTTATGAAGGATTGCTCTCGCTAGTGTGACGCGTTGCTTCATTCCCTTTGATAGTTTCTTTACTGGTGTTTTTTTATCATCTAATAAATTTACTTGTGTTAGTACTTCATCGATTCGTTCTTTTTTGCAATCATATAAGTCACAAAATAATAGTAAGTTATCATAAATGCTAAGTCTTTCATATAAGCCGCTGTTATCTGTTAAAATACCAATTCGTTTATAATCGATGCTACTTGGTCCTGTAATATCTTTCCCTAATACTCTTACCGTTCCAACACTATGAAGCAATTGAGAAGTTAAAATTTTTACTGTTGTCGTCTTACCAGATCCACTCGGTCCGAGGAATCCGAATATCTCTCCTTGCTTCACCTCAATATTTACATTTCGAAGTGCCGTTTTTCCACTGAAACTTTTCATTACATCTTTCATTTCAATTGCCAATGTCATTTCTTCATCCCCTTTGTTTTTCTTCTTTATAGATGAAAGTCGCTTTAGCGCTTTTCGTTCGTTTGTTTCGCTTTTCTTGACTCAATCATATGAAAAACAAAGGGATTACGCAGTAAAATACCGGTAAAAGGAGTATTTTTACCGGTGAATGAATCGCATGTTGAGCTTATTGGAGCACTTTTTATAGCCCAATCACACCTTTTAATTCATCCATGCGTCCTTTTGAAAGCGGAATTGAACTTTTTCTTTCGTCATCCAAAATTAAACTAAAACTGTTACGAGTCCAAGTAATCACTTCTCGTACTCTTTGTAAATTCACAAGATACGAGCGGTGACATCTAAAGAAACCAAAACCTGTTAATCTTTCTTCTAGTTCACTTAATGTTAATGCACATACGAAATCACCTTCACGAACGTGAATATGCGTTACTCCGTTTTGCGTTTCAATGAAATGGATTTCCATCGGATCAAGTAAAATGATTTTATCGTTCACTTTCGCAGGTATTCTTTCTAACTTCATTTGCGGAATTATTTGAACGACCTTCTCTTCATCGACTTTTTCTGCTTCCTCTTGTTCAATTTCTACTTTTTTCACACCATCATTGTTTAGTATGTATACATCTTCCGTTAACGAAAGGGCATCCGATAGAAAAGATGACGTAATAAAAATCGCCTTTCCTTGCTCTTTCATTTTCATGATTGCTTTTCGAATAATAACCGTACTCTCTATATCTACATTTTGCTCCGGTTCTTCCAAAATGATTAAATCCGGATTATGAATCATCACTCGTCCGATATGAAGACGGCGTTTCTCTGAAAATGATAATTTTTCTATTTTAACGTTTAGTTTATCTAGGAGACCAACAGACTGCACAACTTCTTCTATACTTATCTTTGATTCATAAAGCCCTAATAGAAATTTGAAGTATTCTTTCACCTTCAAACGATCATATGCCTCATCTTTCAAAAAACAAAAACCGATGCGGGAATAATTTTTCTTTCCAATTGCTTCTCCTTCAAACAGTACATTGCCAGTCGACGCCTCTTCTTCACCAATAATGATGCGGTGTAACACTTTAGCTGTATGATTATTGCATTGCAAAACAATACATTGTCCCTTCTCCACCTCTAGCTCAATTGCCGGTAACTGGTTCGCCTTCCCTAATTGTTTCAACTCTAGTAACGCCATTTCATTTCCCCCAAATGCCTTTTTATCCTATTATATCAAACAATTAATGGAAAATTATGATATTTTAAACAGAAAAAAATAGGTGCCAGAGTTCTGACACCTATTTCTTCACCATCAATTTTCCTTCATAATCATTCATCGTCTTTATTGCAACGCCTTTATAGTAATGAGCGACAATATCTGTATATTTCTTTCCTTCCGCTGCCATGCCGTTCGCCCCGTATTGACTCATACCAACACCGTGACCGAAGCCTTTCGTCGTAACGATGATTTTATCCCCTTGTTGTTTCCACGTGAAATCAGAAGAACGTAAATCTAACTTTTCACGAACTTCTTTTCCAGTTAATGTTTTTCCTTGAAAAGCTACATCCTTTACGCGCTTTCCTTCCGTAAGGTCTTTAATATTTCCAACCTTCCCGTCTGCTAGCACTTTCACACCGAGACGTTTTTGAAAATCAGCTACTGTAAATGTTTGCTCGCTCGTAAACTTTGGAGAGGCTTGATCCCACGGACTATCTACACTTTTCAAGTACGGATAATCATTTCCCCAATAGTCAGCTGCATTTTCTGTTCGGCCATTACTCGTTGAAAAGAAGGATGCTGAAATTGGTTTTCCATCATACGTTAAAACTTGTCCTGCTGTTTTCGAAACGGCTTCTTCGATTTTCTTCAAATTATTTTCGTAGTTATTACCCCATTGCTTCTTCAATTCATCTTTGCTTTTGTACACTTGATCTTTCACCGTATCTGTCACATCCGCATTATTTTTCTTTCCTCCGCTTAGCATACGTTGTACTACAAATGTTCTCGCTGCTAATGCCTGCGCCTTTAGTGCCTCTATTTCAAAACTGGCATTCATCTCAGAAGCTACTACACCTGTCACATACTCCTCCACTGGTAATGTTTCTACCTTCTTCTGTTTTTCGCGATATACAGCAACTTGAACAGCTGTATCTACTTTTCCTGGAGCTGGTATGCTTTCTATCGCTGGAGGAGTTTTAGAGGCCGTTTCTTCCCCTACTTTTGCTTTCGCAAATGGAATAACAAGGGCTGCAGGTACAATGATAACGAGCGCTATTAAGAGCGCTACTGTAATAAAAAGTGGCTTTGAAAATTTCATCCTATTTTCCTCCAATATAAAAGCTTTACTCCATTCATTCTTATGGAACAACTCTTTCTTTTAGAACATACTTAAGGGGGAAGAGTATAAAACAGAAATTTTCTAAATATTTTTACTGGTACGTGCATAAGTATAGAATTTATTGACTATAACAGTAATAACCAAAAAAAATAGCCCCTATGTCAAAAGACATAGAGACTATTTTAATTAAGCGTGAAGATCAGAAACTTCTTGTTCTTTCACTTCTTCTACTTTTTCGTTTACACGTTCAATAGTTGCACCTAATGCAGCTAATTTCTTATGGAAGTTTACATAGCCACGGTCAAGATGTTTTAACTCAGTTACACGAGTATAACCTTCTGATACTAAACCAGCTAAGATTAATGCAGCTGCAGCACGTAAGTCAGTTGCTGCTACTTCAGCACCTTGTAAGCTGTTTGGACCGTTCATAATAACAGAACGACCTTCAATTTTAATATCAGCATTCATACGACGGAATTCTTCAACGTGCATAAAGCGGTTTTCGAATACCGTTTCTGTAATCATGCTTGTTCCATCAGCTTGTAGTAATAATGCCATCATTTGTGATTGCATGTCTGTTGGGAAACCTGGGTGAGGCATAGTTTTAATATCAACCGCTTTTAACTTATCTGGGCCGATAACACGTACACCTTCGTTTTCCTCAATAATTTTAACACCCATTTCTTCCATTTTCGCTGTAATTGAGCGTAAATGTTCAGGTACAGCATTTTCAATTAAGATGTCTCCACCAGTAATTGCTGCTGCAACCATGAATGTTCCCGCTTCAATACGGTCAGGAATAATAGAGTGGTTTGCACCATATAATTTATCAACGCCTTCGATACGAATCGTTCCAGTTCCAGCTCCGCGTACTTTCGCTCCCATCGCATTTAAGAAGTTAGCTAAGTCAACGATTTCTGGTTCTTTCGCTGCGTTTTCAAGAATTGTTGTCCCTTTTGCTAATGTAGCTGCAGACATAATGTTTTCTGTCGCGCCTACGCTTGGGAAGTCTAAGTAGATTTTAGCTCCTTTTAGTTCTCCCTCAACATATGCCTCAACAAAACCGTTACCAACCTGTACTTTTGCTCCCATTGCTTCGAAGCCTTTTAAATGTTGGTCAATTGGACGTGAACCAATTGCACATCCACCAGGAAGTGCAATACGAGCACGACCGTTACGTGCTAATAATGGTCCCATTACTTGAACAGATGCACGCATTTTACGTACATATTCAAATGGTGCTTCAATGTTTAGTTCTTTAGAAGAATCGATTGTTACTTGATTATTTTCAAATACGACTTCAGCATTTAAATGACGTAATACCTCATTAATTGTGTATACATCAGACAAAACTGGTACTTCAGATAGTACATTCTTTCCATCACTCGCTAATAGGGCTGCAGCGATTATAGGTAATACAGCATTTTTTGCGCCCTCAACACGCACTGTGCCGTTTAACCGCTTTCCGCCACGGACGATGATCTTTTCCAAATTATTCCCCTCCGTGTCCTTTTTTCAGTATCTATTCACTCAATACTCAGAAGTTATGATCGGTGTGCCAACCACAATTGTATCTTTGTTGTCTGTAGAACGTATTGCTATTTGCACATTTATTTTCTCTCTATTTGTTGAAAGAGCGTCATCCCACTTTTTATTGTATGCGGAGACTGACACAAATGCTCTTTCTTCTACTTGTTCGATCGCTCTTGCTGAAAGATCTTTCAAAACCTGATTGGTTTTATTTTGCAAAACACCTTCAATCTTATCATTCAGTACACCTTGAACACAAGTGTAAATTATAGGTTTTTCACTAAAAATTTTATTCATGTTTTGAACATACTTCGGGTCCCATTTCGCCCCACTTACTTCAAAGATAATGAAAGTGTTTTCTTTAGTATTTTCTTTACTCCAAGTTACTACTACTCGTTCTTCATAAGAAGAAAGCTTTTTATAGGATGTAGCTTTATATCCATCTGGAGATTGCTCTACTTCCCACTTTTGAATATTTGCCTTTTCCTTCACATCGTTTAACAACTTTTGAAACGTATGTATGTTAGAAATTGTTTTTGTTTCTCTCGCTAACCATGACCATTTTTCTACTTTAGCATCATTTTTCTCTAAAGCCTTGATCATGCTCTCCATTTTCTGTTCATCGCTTATCGGTTTCATCTCTCTATATCCAACCAAAAATAAAACAACACTAAGTGCAACAATAAGAATGGCTTTAAGCTTCAATTTCATCCCCTCCTATCCCCATTGTTAACGGAGATTTGAGGTTCTATACACTTACTTTACTAAATACGTTAAACTCTTCGAATAGCCTAAATAATCAAGGAAAAAGTTACTTACAGATGTCCCAATTGCAATTGTAATTAAGATGAGTAATACTCGCGTCTGCAGCACTTTTCCGGACTTCATTAAACGCTCAATGTGAATGCCTTGTAAGGCCCACCACGTAATGGTAATAAACAATAAATGCGAAACAATGGCAATCAGTGCTTGTTGCCCTAAAAGTTGTGCCAAAAAATCGACCCCTTTTTACTCAGCTACTACTTATGAAAGAATATAAAAACGATACCATAATAAGTAGGAGCTACACTTTTTCAAATGCACATAGACATCTTACATTTTACATCGTGATTTTCTTTCCAAAAACGTATATCTACATTACAAGTTAACACAAAATAAAAAGCGCAGAGTACTGACTCCACACCTTTTATTTTCACTATTGTACCACGTTCCCTAAGAAGAAGAAATCTTTCATTAATGGAAAATATTCATAAAAGAAATTGTACCCAATCATCGGCATAATCCCTAGTATTACAATCGAAATTGCACAAAGACTCATAACAACCTTTATATTTAACGGTAACCGTATTCTCTCTTCTGTCTCTCCGGTGCGGAAAAACATTTGTTGTAAAATACGGAAATAATATACGAATGAAACAACTGTCGTACCCATCATAATCGAAGCTAGTACGTAATGTGCTGGCTCTACATGAAGTGCGCCTAAAAAGATATTAATCTTTCCAATAAAGCCAGCCGTTCCTGGTATCCCAGCCAACGATAAAATAAAAATTGTCATCATTATCGCTGTAAATGGTGACCTTTTATATAAACCTGTGAAAATTGTTATATTTTCCTCATTATTTTGTAAGATTAAGCCGTGGATGATAGCAAATGCGCCTATATTCATAAGCATGTATGCCAGCATATAAAACCACATGCTATCCATCGTAAATGGTGATAATGCCACAAGTGGAACGAGTAAATATCCTGCATGAGCAATGCCCGAATAAGCAAATAAACGCTTTATATTGTATTGTTTTAATGCGACTACATTCCCAACAATCATCGTAATACTTGCTAGCACCGCAATATATATACTCATATGCCCATATAAAGATTGCATATCTCCTTGTATTAATACACTTGCAAAGATCATAAGGAACAAACGAATAATGAGTAGGAACCCGGCAATTTTAGAAATCGTTCCAAGAAAAGCAGTAACAGGTGTAGCCGCTCCTTCATACACATCAGGTGCCCACATATGAAACGGCACTGTGGCAATTTTAAATGAGAGACCAACTAGCAATAAAAGAAATGCGAGAGCTAACAATAACTGAATACCACTAGCGAGTTCCCCAGTGAGTACCTTTTGCATATCTACAATGTTAGTTGAACCTGTAATACCGTATAAATAACTCATTCCGAAGAGCGTAATCGCCGTTCCAATTCCTCCGCTAATGACGTATTTCATTGCCGCTTCATTTGATGCACGGCTCTTTTTTCGTATTCCTACTAAAATATAAGAAGAAAGTGAAAGTAACTCCAAACCAACGAAAAGGGTAATAAAATCTACACTAGAAGCCATGAACATCGCACCAAGAAGTGCCATTAAAAATAAGTAATAATATTCACCTTTATCTTCGATTGGATTCTTCTTATCATCGCTCATTGCGGTGCATAAAATGAGGGCTGAGGCACCTAATAGCAACGTTTTAAACCCTTTTGAAAATCCATCTAACACAAACGATCCATTTAAAATATCTCCTGCCGGTTCGCTATATAGAGTAATTAATGACACGATTGCTAATACGATGGCAGCAATCGCACCAAGAGCTACATATCTATGGTTCAGCTTAAAAAACAAATCACATATGGAAAGGAGGATGGCGGCGCCGAGAATAATAAATTCTGGCACCATTAGATGCCACGATAAGCTAAATAACGTATTCATATCCATCCTACTTCACCCCCAATGTTTTCAATGTATTTTGAAGCGGATCCCCTAGTATTTCTGGCATAACTCCAATTGCAATAATACAAAAGATAAGTAGTAAAACAGGGACATACTCCCATCCGTGTATATCATATTTTGCTTCCCACTCTTTCTTTCCAAATGTCACTTGAAGTGTCGCCCTTAATACATATACAGCGGTTAAAATGATGCCAATCACACCGACTGCAGCAATGACGGGCTCTCCTTGAAATAAACCGAGAAAGGCAAGAAATTCACTAACAAACCCAGACATCCCTGGTAATCCGAGCGATGCCATTCCTCCTGCTAAGAAGAAGCCGCTAAGTACTGGGACACTTTTTGCGAGTCCACCAAGCGCTGTAATGTCTGATGTTCCGAAACGTTGTTCTATAACACCGAGTAAGAAAAACAGCAAGGCTGCAATTAAACCGTGCGATACAACCTGGAATAACGCTCCTTGTGTACCAGGTGCATTAAGTGACGCAAGTCCCATTAACACAATTCCCATATGCGAAATACTAGAGTAAGCCAGTACTTTCCTAAAGTCTGTTTGGATGAGCGCTAAAAAGGCACCGTATAATAAATTAATTACGCCTAATATCGCAATTAGTGTTGCAACATCGTGAAAATATTCCGGGAATAGCCCTTTCCCGAAGCGAATAATACCGTACGCTCCAATCTTCAGCAAAACACCCGCATGAAGCATAACTACAGCTGGATGCGCTTCTATGTGTACATTGACCATCCAGCGGTGCAACGGAAAAACAGGTAGTTTAATTGCAAAAGCAATCATTATGGCAATAAATACACTAAGCTGCAAACTACTTGGGATGACGAGTGCTCCCTCTGCATTTACGCTTCTTAATATCTCTTTCAGCTCCACAATATTTGTTGTACCTGTTTTCGCGAACAAAATTGAGAAAACAATGAGCAAAATAGCTGAGCCAATACCGTTATATATTAAATAACTATACGCAGCCTTTTCACTCGACAATTTTCCCCACTTTCCAATTAATAAGAACATTGGTGGCAAAGTAATTTCAAAGAAGATAAAAAACAACATTAAGTTTTGAGCAGCAAAGACGCCGAGCATTCCTATTTCTAGCATGAGTAACAGCATATAAAATGCTTTTAAATTTCTTTTAATAGAAAAGGCTGCAATTGCTGCAAGCGTTGCTAGAAGAGCCGTCAGTACCATCATGACAAGCGACAAACCATCAATACCGAGCTCGTAATAAATAGAAAACCACCTTTTATCTACCGCTGTAAAATCGCCGAACTTAATCCATTTCATCTTTTCATCGAATAGTGACAAATTCTTTCCAGAAGCATATGTACAAGCGAGGACGATAGCGATTCCAAATGGAAGTGCCGTCCCAAATAAGCCAAGCGCTCGCACTGTACGCAATTCCTTTTTCGGTGTTAATACAAGCAATAAAATTCCTAAAAGCGGGGAAAAAATGAAGAACGTTAACAACAAATCATTCATCGTAAATCCCCTCCCGTATAGAGCAAAATAATGACGAGTACAGCGAGCGAAACCACCGTTACAGTACCGTACACTTGTACATTCCCGTTTTGAAGTTTCGATCCAAGGTTACTTGTGCCTTTCACTACACTTGCAATTAAAACTGCAATTCCTTCGACTACATACACTTCAAATAAGCGAAGCACATGAGCGATTCCTTTCGTAATAGGGATCACCGTCATGTTGTATAGTTCATCCACATAATATTTTTCTTTCAAAAGATTATAAAGCGATGTTTCCGTACCCCCAGCCCAATTCCTAGAAATTGATTTCTTCCTATATATGAAATATGCAAGAGCGATTCCCGCAAATGAAACGAGTGTCGCAACAATCATAATCCAAACTGGTCCATGCGTTTCTTCAACCTTAAACCCTACATCTTTCGTCAACCAATCTCCGAGAAACGTCCCAAACCATGGTGTATTTATATATCCTGCCACTACTGCGAGAACGCCGAGAACAATCATTGGATACGTCATAACGCGAGGCGATTCATGTACTTCTTCCTTCGTCTTCGTTTCTCCAGTAAAGACAAGAAAGTAAAGGCGGAACATATAAAACGCTGTTAAAAACGCCGCAATTACCGCTAAAGTAAATAAAACGTAATTGCCATTCATCCACGTCGCCGCTAAAATTTCATCTTTGCTGAAAAAACCGGAAAGCAGCGGAACACCGCTAATGGCAAGGGTACCTATTAAAAATAGCGTACCAGTTACTTTCATCTTCTTCTGTAAACCGCCCATTTTATTAATGTTTTGCGTATGCACAGCATGAATTACACTTCCTGCCGCCAAAAATAGTAGTGCTTTAAAAAAAGCATGTGTCGTTAAATGAAATATACCAGCTACATAACCGGCAGAACCTAACGCGAGCATCATATACCCGAGCTGGCTAACTGTAGAATAAGCAAGCACCCTCTTTATATCTGTTTGCACAAGACCGATAGAGGCCGCAAAGATTGCAGTGAAAGCTCCAACGATTGCCACTGTCTGCATCGCCACTGTACTTGCTGAAAATAGAGGGAACATCGTCGCTACTAAATATACGCCAGCTGCGACCATCGTCGCCGCGTGAATAAGTGCCGAAACGGGTGTTGGCCCCTCCATTGCATCTGGCAACCACGTATGAAGCGGGAACTGACCTGATTTCCCCATCGCCCCGATAAAAATTAATATCGCTGTTATTGTAATCATGTAAGGAGGTAGATCCCCTGTATAAATCGCCCTAAATATTGCGTCATATTCAAAACTACCTGCGTACCAAAAAATTAAAATCATCCCGATAAATAAACCAACATCCCCAATACGGGTCATAATAAAAGCCTTTTTTGCAGCAGCCTTCGCTTCTTCTTTAAAGAAATAAAAACCGATAAGTAAAAATGAGCCAAGGCCAACTAATTCCCAAAATATATAAAGTTGTAATAAATTCGTTGATATAACAAGCCCTAACATCGCAAATGTAAAGAGTCCTAAATATGCGTAAAAGGTCGGTAATCGTTCATCACCTTTCATATAACCTTTCGAATACACATGTACAAGTAGACTCACAAGCGTCACGATAAATAACATTAAAGCTCCTAATGCAGTCACTTCAAAGCCGAATGATATATCCACATCTCCAGCTCTAAGCCACACCCACTTATGCTTCACGCTTGCTTCTGAAAACCTTTCTATTAACACAAGTACCGCAAGTATAAAGGAGAGAAAGACGAAAAAAATACTAAGTACGCTGCTTCCTTCTCTAATTTTCTTCCCGAATATAATAAGTAACAAAAACGAAACGAGTGGGAAAAGCGGTATGAGCCATGCATAATCGATCATTGTTTCCTTCCCCCTTTTTCGGTCACAATGCTATCCTTTGAGCGTATCCATTTCATCCACCTGAACTGTCGTACGATTACGATATAAAGCAATTAAAATAGCGAGTCCTAACGCCGCTTCCGCTGCCGCTACAGCCATCGTAAACAGTGAGAAAATTTGACCTGTTAAATTCGGAAATAAGCCTAATTTACTAAACGCCACTAAGTTTAAATTGGCAGCATTCAGCATTAATTCGATACAAACTAATACGATTACTGTATTCCGCTTTGTTAAAGCTCCAAATAGACCGATGCAAAACAAAATAATCGCAAGTGTTAAATATGCAGAAGCTGGAACGCTACTCATTGGAATCCTCCTCTTTCTCGTCCTTTTTCGCAAGTATAATTGCGCCAACGAGTGCTACAAGTAAAATAACTGAAGTTAGTTCAAATGGAATAATATATTTTGAATAGAGAAGCGTACCGATTTGAAGTGTGTTGTTTTCATGGAGAGGTAAACTTCCTTGTGTGCTTTCATTTGCAAAATCAACATTATTAACAGCGAAATACATAACCGCTCCAAATGCTACAACTGCAAAGAAGATAATCCATTTTCGAAGAGTAAGACGCGATTCATTTTCCGCGTTATGTTTCGTTAACATAATGCCGAAAATCATAATAATTGTGATTGCACCGGAGTAAAGTAAAATTTGTGCAACGCCTATAAATTCGGCTGACAAAAGAAAATACAAACCTGCAATGCTGAGAAATGTCAGAACGAGAGCTAGCATCATGTGCATAACTTTCGTTAAGTTCAACATAAGAACACCGCCGATAATTGCAGACAAGGATAGTATAAAGAATGCTACAAACTCGCCATTCATGCCTTATTCTCCTTCCTGACGTTTTCGTCGTTTTCGTCAAGCCACTGCAAATTTTTAAATAAGTCATCACGTGAATATTCCGCGAGTTCAAAGTTATTTGTCATGACAATTGCCTCTGTCGGACAAACTTCTGTACATAAATCACAAAGAATACAAATTTCAAAATTAATATCATACGTGTCGATAATTTTTCCTTTTTTCGTAGGATCCGGATGTTTCTTTCCTGTTAACTGAATACAGTCTGTCGGACAAATGTTAGAGCACTGATTACAAACAATACATTTCTCCGGATAAAATTTTTGAATCCCCCGAAAACGGTCTGGCAACGGCAACGGTTGATTTGGATAATCATACGTTACCTTCTTCTTGCTCAAATTACTTAATGTATATTTTAACCCTTTAAATAGTCCTTTCATCTCTTACTGGCACCCCCCTCATAGATTAGAAGAATAACTCCTTAATCAATGCCGTTAAGAAAATATTTGCAAGTGCAATCGGCAATAATACTTTCCATCCAAACTCCATTAACTGGTCACCTCTTATACGCGGGAACGTAACGCGGAACCAAATTAATAGAAAGACTACACTGCTAAATTTCAAAGCAAACCATACGGCACCTGGGATAAATCCAAGAAACATGACTGGATTCCATCCGCCTAAAAAGAGCACTGTAATTAACGATGCCATCCCGAAGAAATATACGTACTCTGAAAGCATGAAAAACGCCCAGCGAAAACCTGAGTATTCCGTATGATATCCAGAAACAAGTTCTGACTCCGCTTCCGGCAAATCGAATGGCGTCCTATTTAACTCTGCAACTGCTGCGATTAAGAAAACGACGAAGCCAATTGGCTGTACGAAAATGTACCAGACCTTCTCCTGCGCCGCTACAATCTCATTTAAATTCAGGCTACCAGCTAGCAAAACGATACCAATTACACTCATTACGAGCGGAATCTCATAAGAAATCATTTGCGCCGCCGCACGCATCCCTCCTAAAAGGGAATATTTATTATTCGATGCCCATCCCCCAGTTACAACACCTATCGTCGTAATACCGGAAACAGCAATATAATAAAGTAGCCCGACTCCAATATCTGCAAATTGAAATTTATCAGTGAACGGGATAACCGCAAGCACCATAAATGCTGGTGCAAATGCAATGACAGGCGCTAATATAAACAGCGGTTTATCTGCTGCTTTCGGAATACTATCTTCTTTCAATAATAGTTTTAAAACATCAGCTACCGTTTGCAGTAAACCGAATCGGCCTCCAACCTGGTTTGGTCCAATCCGCCCTTGCATAAACCCCATCACTTTCCGTTCTGCCAAAATTCCATATGTAACGAAGCCAAGGACTGCAAATAGTAGAAGTACCGCTAATCCGAAAAAAATGAAGAAATTCGTCCAGCTTGAAGGTGATTGTAAGAGCGTCTCAATCATTAGCCATCAACCTCCCCAAGTACAATATCAACTCCACCTAAAATCGTAATTAAATTAGCGATGTTTTCACCTTTCAATAACTTCGGTAAAATTTGCAAGTTATAAAAAGATGGTCTACGAAACTTCAAACGGTACGGCTCTTTCTTTCCATCACTTGCGATATAACAACCAATCTCTCCGCGCGGCGATTCGATACGTACGAACGCTTCTCCCTTAGGTGCCTTAATAATTTTCGGTACTTTTGCCAGCACAGCTCCATCTTTCGGGAACTGCTGAACCGCTTGCTCAACAATCTTTAAAGACTCCTCGATTTCTTGCATTCGGCAAACGTAGCGATCCCAAGCATCTCCCACGCTTCCAACAGGAATATCAAAATCAAAACGATCATAAATCGAATACGGCTCATCTTTGCGAAGATCCCAGTTTACTCCAGTGCACCGCAAATTTGCTCCGCTTAAAGAATACGAGATCGCTTCTTCCGCGCTATATATACCAACGCCTTTCACACGATTTAAGAAAATCTCATTACCGCTAACAAGATCATGATAACCTGCTAATTGCTCCCTCATATACGGAACAAACTCTTCCACCTTTTCAATCCAACCATCTGGCGCATCCCACTTCACACCACCAACTCTCATATAGTTAAAAGTAAGCCGTGCCCCGCATAATTCATTTAATAAATTTATAATCATCTCTCGTTCACGAAACGCGTACAAAAACGGGCTGACCGCTCCTATATCAAGAAGATTCGTCCCCCACCAAACGAGATGGCTCGCAATTCTTCCTAGCTCCATCGCAAGTACTCGCAAGTATTCGGCACGCTCTGGAATTTCAAGCCCCATCATCGTCTCCACAGCATGGCAAATGACGTAATTATTCGTCATGGCTGATAAATAGTCCATTCGATCTGTATAAGGGATAATTTGCGTATACTGTAAGCTCTCAGCGATCTTTTCGGTCCCGCGATGCAAATATCCAATAACAGGTGTAGCTTCTTTAATAATTTCCCCGTCAATCTTAATTACGAGCCTGAACACACCATGTGTACTCGGATGCTGAGGTCCTACATTCAAAAGCATCTCTTCCGTGCGGATCATAGCTACACCTCCACATCATACGGTTCATAGTCTTTTCTAAGCGGATATCCTACCCAATCATCTGGCATTAAAATACGCGTTAAATTCGGATGCCCTTTAAATACAATACCGAGCAAATCGTATGCTTCTCTCTCCGGCCAGTCAGCTCCTTTCCAAAGCGCTGTCACAGACTCGACTTGCGGCGCTTCCCGGTCTAGCTTTACCTTCACCGCTACCGATTGTTTCTTGCCATATGAAAACAAATGAACATACACTTCCATATGTGTCACAAAATCTGTCGCATGTAGCTCTGACATATAATCAAAAGCAAGTCCCTCATGGAATCGCAATGACTCCATCACTTCATAATACTTTTCGGGATCCACCACAAGAGTTGGCACATCCTTTGACAGTTTATTAATGTAGGAATCTACTAATGCACCCTCTCCTAACTTCTCCCTAATAGCCTCAACATACTGATTTAAATACGGCTGATTTACGGACGGTTCTTCCTGCTTCGGCTCATCCTCTTTCTTACCTTCAGCTCCCTTTGTCTTCGCTCTTGCAGCCGCTGCTGCTTTCGCTTTTGCCGCTGCAATTGCCTTTGCCTTTTCATCTCCCGAATCCCCATCACCTTGCGAGGCTTTCTGCTTCGCCAATGCTGCTGCCTTCGCCTTCGCTTTCGCTTTTTCTTCTTCCGTTACTTCTTCGGTTCCTTCTCTTTTCTGTTTCGCTAATGCTGCCGCTTTTGCTTTTGCGGCTGCTGCTGCCTTCGCCTTCGCTTTCGCTTTTTCTTCTTCCGTTACTTCTTCGGTTCCTTCTCTTTTCTGTTTCGCTAACGCCGCCGCTTTTGCTTTTGCGGCTGCTGCTGCCTTCGCCTTCGCTTTCGCTTTTTCTTCTTCCGTTACTTCTTCGGTTCCTTCTCTTTTCTGTTTCGCTAACGCCGCCGCTTTTGCTTTTGCGGCTGCTGCTGCCTTCGCCTTCGCTTTCGCTTTTTCTTCTTCCGTTACTTCTTCTGTCCCTTCTCTTTTCTGCTTTGCTAATGCTGCCGCTTTTGCTTTTGCGGCTGCTGCTGCACGTCGTTTTGCTTCTTCTATAGTAATATCATCATTTTTTGGTAGCGCTTTCTCTTTTTCTTGATCTTCCTCCTCAAGTTCACTTATTTCCGCCTCGTGTTTCGCTACAAGGCGTTTTCTCGCTTCTTCTTTCGCACGCCTAGCTGCTTCTTTTTTTAGATCCTCTAAATCTTTATTTGGATTACTCATTTATTCGTCACCTGCTTTCCGGTCTTTGCCTCGTAACGAATTTTCTCTTTTAATTTATTAATTCCATAGATTAAAGCAGCTGGATTTGGGGGACAACCAGGAATATACACATCAACTGGTACGATTTGGTCTACACCTTTCACAACAGCATATGAATTTACATACGGACCACCTGCTGTCGCACAAGATCCCATCGCAATAACCCATTTCGGTTCGGGCATTTGATCATATAAACGCCGAACAATAGGAGCCATCTTCTTCGTTACTGTTCCCGATACAATCATGACGTCCGATTGCCTTGGTGAAGTTCGAAAAAATGACCCAAATCGATCTAAATCGTAATGTGATGAGCCTACCCCCATCATTTCAATTGCACAGCATGCCAGTCCGAATGTCATCGGCCATAAAGAGTTGCTCCTCGCCCATCCTTTCAACTGTTCCAATGTAGAAAAAAAGATATTTCGCTCTAATTCTGCTCGCTCATTTGGATGTAATTCCTCAAAATTTATAACCATTGTAACACCTTCTTTTTCCAAGCATACGCTAATCCAACTAGCAACATTACAACAAAGATGAGCATTTCAATTAATGCAAATAAACCTAGCTTGTCATACGCAACAGCCCAAGGATATAAAAATAAAGTTTCTACATCAAAGATCACAAACAATAAAGCGAAAATATAATAACGAGCATGAAACCGAATATTTGCATCATGAAAAGGCTCAATTCCACTCTCATACGTCGTCGCCTTTGCTGCACTTGGTTTATTTGGGCGCAGCATCCTTCCTAATGTAAGAGCCACTACCGGCAGCAATATACCTAATAGCAAGAAAATCAAAACGATCATATAACTATTTTCATATACACTTGCCATTGTGAAACCCTCCCCCCTAAATTAAGAACAAGTTCACATAGTAAACAATATGTCCTAGTTGCAGTAATTATTATTTTTAAATTTTTCTAAATAATGCAACTATTCTAATCATTATAGCAAACTTCAAATTCCTATGTCGATATGTTGGGAGACAGAAACAAGAATTATTAAAATCTATCTTTACAACTTGCTATAATTGTGCAAAATAAATATAAAACTTATATATGCTTTTCAAGAAACCGTAGGTGATATAAATGAAAAAACAAACACATGTAAGTATTCTTATAAGCATTGTATTGCTGTCTATAACGCTTCACTATGTAGCAATGCCTTTTGTATATGAATACTCATTTCCTTTTCAGCTATTAATCGGAACGAGCACCCTATTAATTGATATTATCGCTTGTAGTTATATACTTTATTTTTCAAACATGAAAGAAGGGCTATCTCGTTTATTTTGGATCATATTATCTGTTGGAGCTCTCTCTTATTTTATCGGTGATATAGTCGTTGCCTATCAGCGTTTAATTGTAAAGGACTTCTATACGTTCGTTGATCCATCTGACTTTTTTTACTTACTTTTTTTAGTTAGCTTTACGTTTGCCTTTCTATACGAAATCATTTATAACCGAGATTTATTAGAAAAACTTTTTATGCTATGTGATATTTGTA
The DNA here is from genome assembly GCF_000007825.1 of Bacillus cereus ATCC 14579. Taxonomy (NCBI): domain Bacteria; kingdom Bacillati; phylum Bacillota; class Bacilli; order Caryophanales; family Bacillaceae; genus Bacillus; species Bacillus cereus. The sequence continues at coordinate 5,211,728 of NC_004722.1, forward strand.
TTATCGTTACAGCCCAATTTACTTTAAGTTACTACTTACTTATTGAACGAACTATTCATATCTTTACAACATCCTATATCGACATATTTGTTCAACTTACCTATCCAATGGCTGATTTACTCTTTCTCTTAATAGGAATCAACCTTTTATTCAAACCACTATCCTTATTACCTAAAAAGGTCGGTGCACTTCTTGGCAGTGCTTTAATTTTATATGCTACTACAGATGCGATTTATGCTTATATAAAATACTTCATACCAGAGTATTCTATGTTTACAGTTACGCCTTTCTATCAAGTAACCTTAGTACTAGTAGCAATCGCCTGTATTCTCCATACAAAAAAGCCTGAAAAACAAGAACAAGTACTACTAACACCTAAAATTGGCGAATCAATCCGATTATCATTACCGTATATTTCTGTAGTAATGCTTATTGTTTTTATATTAGTTGAATACGTTTTTGCGCCTATTATAGTAATCGGACTTATAATAACTTTTTCTTTCGTTCTCATACGTCATAGTTTAGTTCGAAAACAAAATAAAATATTATTGATCGCTCAAATGCAATTCAACTCAGAACTCGAGAAACAAATTAAACTACGTACAGAAGATTTAGTAGAACAGAAAAATGAACTCTATCATAATCAACAAATGTTTAAATCTTTATACGAGCATCATCCAGATCCAATTTTCACATTAGATTTGTACGGTAATTTTCTCAAAGTAAATAACGCTGGTACTACTTTACTCGGTTATCAAACGAATGAATTATTAAACCAGCCTTACTATTCACTCATATACGAAGAAGATTTAGAAGAAATGATTAACGCCTTTCATCGCGTGAAAAAGGGATATTCGATTTCTTTAGAAATACGGGCTTACCATAAAAACAGAGATATTTACTACTTGCACGTTACCGCCGTACCGATCTTTTTAAAGGAGAAAATTTCTGGGGTTTATTTAATGATTAAAGATATTACGGAAAGCAAACAACAACAAGAACAAATCAACTTCCTAGCATACCATGATACTTTAACAGAGCTTGCAAATCGTCGTGCATTTCATCAACATTTAGAACAGGCAATTGCGCGAGCAAAAATATCGAAAAAGCCTTTTGCTGTTATGTTTCTCGACCTAGACCGTTTTAAAGTTATTAATGATACCCTCGGTCATCGAGTAGGAGACCTATTGCTCATCGCAGTAGCAAAAAGGCTCGAAAGAATAGCAACATCAAATATGAAACTCGCGCGGCTAGCTGGGGATGAGTTCACAATCCTTATCGAGAATTACAAAAAAAAGCCAGATGTCCAAAAAATAGCTGATAGGATTGTAGCGGCCATGAATGAGCCATTTGAAATCGAAAATCAACATTTACAAATCTCACCGAGCATCGGAATTGCAATATATCCTGAAGCAGGTGAAGATGCGCTATCCATTTTGCAGCATGCTGATATGGCCATGTACGAAGCAAAGAATAAAGGAAAAAACGGTAGCTCTCTTTACACGAAAGAACTATATAAAAAAATGGAACGAAAAGCTCGAATTGAAAAAGATTTGCCAATCGCTTTAGTAAACAAAGAATTTTATCTCGTTTATCAACCACAAATTGATACGACAACAAATAAAATTATCGGTGCTGAAGCTTTAATACGATGGAAACACCCGCTATTAGGTGACATTTCACCATGTGAGTTTATTCCAATTGTAGAAGAGACGCCACAAGTAGTCCCACTTGGACATTGGGTATTACAAGAAGCTTGTCTCCAATTAAAAATATGGCATACCTTTGGCTACCAAAATTTAAAAATAAGTGTTAATTTATCCGCAAAAGAATTCCGGCAAGATCAATTAATCGAAAACATTTCACAAATATTAAACGACGTGCAAGTCGACCCAAAATATGTAACCCTTGAGTTAACAGAAAGAATTGCAATGATTGACGAGAAAGAAACGTTATTGAGACTGAAGCAATTAAAAGAGTACGGTATCCAAACTTCCATTGATGACTTCGGTACTGGGTATTCTTCTCTTGCTTATTTATCAATTTTTCCAATCGACACATTAAAAGTACCGAGAGAATTTACACAATTAGCTGATCATCGTCCTGAAGAACGAGCCATCGTTTCTACAATACTTTCCCTCGCAAATACTTTAAATCTTTCAGTCGTTGCCGAAGGAATTGAAACCGAAAAACAGCTTAAGTTTCTGCAAAAACATAACTGTAAATATATGCAAGGTTACTATTTCAGTAAACCACTTACTAGTAATCAATTTATAAAATTTCTACAAAAAACCCCCAGTATGAACAAATAATTCATACTGGGGGTTTTATAGTGCTAAATTTTTTTCTCATAATATTCTTCTGCAATCTCTTCGTAAAAAGCTGCAGATGTCGTATAGAAATATGGAATTAACCATAAGAATCCAATCCCTAACGTAATACAACTTAATATAAACCAGCCAATAAAACTTAAACATAAAATGAAATACTCCATCTTATGTCCATCCATCATACGACGACTTTCTGTAATAGCTTGGTTCAGTGAATACTCAGGATGATCGTTTATAATAAAGTATGTCATCGCATAAGAAAATGATTTAATAATACCTGGAATAATGAACAATAACGTCCATAAGAAAAGATAAAGATTTACTAATAAATATAATAAAAATGATTTTAGAAATCTCTTTCCCTCTGAAAACCAAATGAATACATTACCAATACTAGCTTGCTTTTCACGAAGGATATTTAAACCAAGGTAATATCCACCTAAAGTTAACGGTCCAGTTACAAAAAATGAAAGAATATTCGTTGAAAGTGAACCATTTGTTTTTTGCCAACCGAAAATTAAAGAAAATCCCCAATCAACACTAAAACTAAAAGCCGTGATAAGAATTGAAATGAGTAGTGTAGCTCCAACAGCTAATCCCCATTTCCCTTCTAATGAATCTAGTGCTTCTCCTTTTAAATCACTAATCATGCGTAGCCTCGCCTCCTATACACAATAATTCTATTAGTATAGCATGTTCCTATTGAAATTCACCTTTTGAAATGTAGCGATAAAAGTGTGCTGTCGTCGTACTCATATACGGACTAAGCCAAAGAAATCCTATTCCAAAAGTAAGCAGCGCTAAAATAGCCCATCCTATGAAGCTCAGCCATAAAAGAAACAAATCTAACTTATGACCCTTCATAAGATTCTTACTTTCCTTCATCGCCTGCGAAACACTATATCTGGATTTTCAATCATCACATAGTACGTCAGTGCATAAGAAAAATACATCACAATCATACCAACAATTGAAATTGCTAATAGTACGAAGAAAGCTATTGCAAATGACGTATTCCCTTCTTCACCTAACAATGCAAATAAGCCTATTAACAGCATCGGAATCCATGTACCTGTATATAACAAAATCGCAAGCATTGCCCACATTGTTTTCATCATTCTTTTAAAGCCACGAAATCCTTCGAATAAGTAATCTACTTTAGCATCTTCTCGTTTACTAATCTGTAAAAATACATTTGTATAACCATATGACGTAATCCCATACGATGCGTTACTCAAAATTATCATAATGCAATAAAAAATTCCAAAGGTAATACCTGCTCCAATCGACATCGTTTCCTCTTCAAATGATCCAGTTAAGCTTACAACTGAGAGAAATATAATAATTCCTGGAATTAATAGTATAAGCATTGCAGCCAGCGAAACAACATAACTTAAAATAAAATATAAAATTGTTGATCCAACACCTAGTCCCCATTTTCCCTTTAAAGAGTACAATGCTTCTCGCTTCATTTCACCAATCATTGATCCATCCCCTTTATGAAATATAAATTGTTGTACACTTCTACTTATACAAGCATCAATATAATTATACCAGTTTTGTAAAATTATCCATAAAATACACAAAAAAAAAAAAAAATCCGTAAAGGCAAAGCCCTTACGGATTTTTTTACTTCATATCGGAAACGTTCAAACGGTTCACAGCACGTTGTAATGCCATTTCTGCACGTTTAAAGTCAACATGTGCTTGTTTATCTTGCAGACGTTGCTCAGCGCGACGCTTCGCTTCATTTGCACGATGGATATCGATATGGTTTGCTTCTTCAGCAGATGATGATAATACAGTCACTTTATCTGGACGAACTTCGATAAAGCCACCGCTTACTGCTACATAATCAGTGTGTCCACCATTTTTCAGACGAACTGCACTAATTTTTAATGGTGCAACAGTTGGAATGTGACCTGGTAAGATCCCCATTTCCCCACTCTCTGCTTTTACACTTACCATTTCTACTTCTTTTTCGTAAACCGGTCCATCAGGAGTTACAATACTGACTGGAAATGTCTTCATACTTCGTCCCTCCTAAGGCCTTACGCCATCATTTTCTTCGCGTTTTCAATAACTTCTTCAATGCCACCTACTAAGCGGAATGCATCTTCTGGAAGGTCATCATATTTTCCTTCTAGAATTTCTTTGAAACCACTAACTGTATTTTTTACAGGTACGTAAGAACCTTTTTGACCTGTAAACTGCTCAGCTACGTGGAAGTTTTGAGATAAGAAGAATTGAATACGACGAGCACGATGTACAACTAACTTATCTTCTTCAGATAACTCATCCATACCTAAGATAGCGATGATATCTTGAAGCTCTTTATAACGTTGTAAAGTTTGCTGTACCTGACGAGCTACTTCATAATGCTCTTCTCCTACGATTTCTGGAGAAAGTGCACGAGATGTAGATGCTAATGGATCTACGGCTGGGTAAATACCCATTTGCGTTAAACGACGCTCTAAGTTTGTTGTTGCATCTAAGTGAGCGAACGTTGTAGCTGGTGCTGGGTCAGTATAGTCATCGGCTGGTACATATACCGCTTGGATAGACGTGATAGACCCTTTATTTGTAGATGTAATACGCTCTTGTAATTGACCCATTTCTGTTGCAAGTGTTGGTTGGTAACCTACCGCAGATGGCATACGACCAAGAAGGGCAGATACTTCAGAACCCGCTTGCGTGAAACGGAAGATGTTATCGATGAACAGAAGTACGTCTTGTCCTTGCTCATCACGGAAATGCTCAGCCATTGTTAAACCTGTTAATGCAACACGTTGACGTGCTCCAGGTGGCTCGTTCATTTGTCCGAATACCATCGCAGTTTTCTTGATTACGCCAGAATCGCTCATTTCGTGGTATAAGTCATTACCCTCACGAGTACGCTCACCTACACCAGCGAATACAGAGATACCACCGTGCTCTTGTGCGATGTTATTGATTAACTCCTGAATTAATACTGTTTTACCTACGCCGGCACCACCGAATAGGCCGATCTTACCACCCTTAATGTAAGGAGCAAGTAAGTCTACTACTTTAATACCAGTTTCAAGAATTTCTACTTTAGTAGATAATTCTTCGAATGCAGGTGCTTGACGGTGAATTGGATCACGGTGTACATCCGCAGGAAGTTCACCATCTAAGTCAATTGCATCACCTAATACGTTGAATACACGTCCAAGTGTTGCATCACCAACTGGTACAGAGATTGCTTTACCAGTATCTTCTACTTCTGTGCCACGAACAAGTCCATCTGTGGAAGACATCGCAACTGTACGAACTGTATCATCACCTAAATGAAGTGCAACTTCAAATGTTAAGTTCATGCTTCCGTTTTCGTTGCTTTGTTTTACCGTAAGGGCATTGTAGATTTCTGGTAGCTTTCCGCCATCAAACTTAACGTCTACAACCGGACCCATGATTTGCGTAACGCGCCCTTTATTCATCGGGTTCCCTCCTAGCTTTCTTTTAATTAGCTACCTCTATCAGAGAAGTTAGCTTTTAATTTTTTATTAGTTTAGCTTACGCGACTCTCCTGAAAGAGCCGCTTCCGCTTTTTATTGAATCCAGCTCCAGCGGTTAGAATGTTCGGTGGCTTCGCTTTTTCCTACGAGGCACAAATCGCCTCTACGTCAAAAGGCTCCATCCCCCTCTCATTCTGAACGAACCGCTTCCGCTTTTTAATACTATTCTAACGCTGCTGCTCCACCAACGATTTCCGTAATTTCTTGCGTAATCGCTGCCTGACGCGCACGGTTGAATGAAAGTGTAAGTGAATCGATAACTTCCATTGCGTTGTCTGTAGCACTCTTCATTGCTGTCATACGCGCTGCGTGCTCACTTGCTTTACCGTCTAGTAATGCACCGTACACTAAGCTTTCTGCGTATTGTGGCAATAGTACTTTTAAAATTTCTTCTTCAGAAGGTTCGAATTCATAAGCTGTCGTCGGTTTGTCAGACGCCACATCAGTAAGCGGTAAAATTTTATTTTCCGTTACCTCTTGTGAAATTTTACTTACGTAATGGTTGTAGTAAATGTACAGCTCATCATAAGCACCATCTGCGAACATCGCAATTGCTCGAGAAGCAAGGTCTTTAATATCAGTAAATGATGGGTGGTCAGATAATCCAACTACTTCATCAATAATGTTAAAGCCGCGACGTTTTAAATAATCACGTCCTAGTCGTCCAAGCACAATAATAGAATATTGGTTTGAATCCATATTATGACGTTCACGAATTACGTTACTTACTGTACGTAATACGTTACTGTTATAACCACCTGCTAGTCCGCGATCAGACGTAATAACGATGTATCCTGTACGCTTTACAGGACGCGCATTTAGCATTGGATGATTAATCCCTTTGCTTCCTTGCGCAATGCTCGCTACTACTTCTTGAATCTTTTCCATATACGGAACGAAAGATTTAGCATTTTGCTCTGCACGGTTTAACTTAGATGCAGATACCATCTCCATCGCTTTCGTAATTTGACTCGTTTTCTTTGTCGAGTTAATCTTCGCTTTTATATCGCGTAAAGATGCCACAGGTTTTCACCACCTTTTTTCCGGAAGTTGGCACGATTAGTAAGAATCCTCTTCCTAATCTACGTTGCAAGATATTCTTGCTCATGATTGAAGGAAAAGAATAGGTGCACCTACTCTTTTCCTTTACATGACCTTTAGCAATCTCAGAGCCCGAGATGCCTTTTATATATACTATCTAGCTCCAGCGGCTTGAATGAGCCGCTTCCGCTTTTATTAATCTAGTTCCGCCTCCTAGCCCCTTTCGTCTAAGAACCTTCCCCACAAGAAGGTAAAAAGCACCTTCTGTGAGAAAGAACCTTAGCCGATGGGGCTGAACAGTCGGCTTCACTTTTTATTATTATTCAGAAGCTACGAATACTTTTTTAAATCCATTGATTGCTGCTGCAAATTTGTCGTCATCCGCAAGTTTCTTAGTTGTGCGGATTTCTTCTAATAAGTCAGTCGCATTAGAATCTAACCAAGCATGGAATTCTTCTTCAAAACGAGTGATATCTACTACTGGGATATCATCTAGGAATCCACGTGTTAAAGCGTAAAGAATGATAACTTGTTTCTCTACACGTAACGGTTTGTGTAATCCTTGTTTTAATACCTCAACAGTACGAGCACCACGGTTTAATTTCGCTTGAGTTGCTTTATCAAGGTCAGAACCGAACTGAGCGAACGCTTCTAACTCACGGTAAGATGCAAGGTCAAGACGAAGTGTACCTGATACTTTACTCATTGCTTTAATCTGAGCAGATCCACCTACACGAGATACAGAAGTACCCGCATCGATCGCTGGACGTACGCCAGAGAAGAATAGGTCAGATTGTAAGAAGATTTGTCCATCCGTAATAGAAATTACGTTTGTTGGGATGTATGCTGATACGTCCCCTGCTTGTGTTTCGATGAAAGGTAGTGCAGTTAAAGAACCGCCGCCTTTTGCATCACTTAATTTTGCTGCACGCTCTAATAAGCGAGAATGTAAGTAGAATACATCCCCTGGGTAAGCTTCACGACCTGGAGGACGACGTAATAGTAATGACAGCTCACGGTAAGCCGCTGCTTGTTTTGATAAGTCATCATATACTACTAATACGTGTTTACCATTGTACATGAACTCTTCACCCATTGTTACACCAGCATAAGGAGCTAGGTATAATAATGGAGCTGGTTGAGAAGCAGATGCAGTTACAACGATTGTGTATTCTAATGCACCGTGCTTACGTAGTGTTTCTACTACGTTACGTACAGTTGATTCTTTTTGTCCAATTGCTACGTAGATACAAATCATGTCTTCATCTTTTTGGTTAATGATTGTATCAAGTGCAACTGCTGTTTTACCAGTTTGACGGTCACCAATGATTAACTCACGTTGACCACGGCCAATTGGTACAAGAGCATCGATTGCTTTAATACCTGTTTGAAGTGGCTCATGAACAGATTTACGATCCATTACACCTGGTGCTGGACTTTCGATTGGACGAGTGTTTGTTGTATTGATTGGGCCTAAACCATCAACTGGTTGACCTAATGGGTTTACAACACGACCAATTAGTTCTTTTCCTACTGGTACTTGCATGATGCGACCAGTACGACGAACTTCGTCACCTTCACGGATTTCTGTGTAAGGTCCTAAAATGATAATACCTACGTTGTTTTCCTCTAAGTTTTGTGCTAGTCCCATAACGCCGTTAGAGAACTCTACAAGTTCACCAGCCATAACGTTATCAAGACCATGAGCACGCGCGATACCGTCACCAACTTGGATAACTGTACCAACATCACTAACTTCGATTTCAGACTGATAGTTCTCGATTTGTTGCTTTATCAGTGCGCTAATTTCTTCAGCTCTGATGCTCATGTGCTTCACCCCTATCTATTCTTCATTAATTCACGCTGAATACGTGCTAATTTTCCTTGTAAACTTCCGTCATAAATGCGATTTCCAATACGTACTTTAATTCCGCCTAGTAAATCTTCATCTACAACATTTTTCACGCGAATTGCATCTTTTCCCGTTCTCTTTGCAAATGCTTCAGCAATGTTAAGCTTCTCTTCTTCTGATAGAAGACGAGTAGAATATACAGTTGCATCCGCTACGTTACGTTCTTCATTAGCAAGAACAACATATTCATCTGCAATTTCAGGTAAGATATCAATGCGTTTGTTATCAATTAAAATATATAACGTATTTAAAATAGATTCAGAAACAGATCCGAATACGTTTGCAAGAAACGTTTTCTTTTGTTCCTTTGAAATGTTCGGTTGCGTTAAAAAGCTATGTAGTTCTCCGTTCTTTACATAAACGTTTTGTACAAGGCGTAATTCCTCTTCAAACATTTCTAATACGTGTTTTTCTTTTGCAATTTTAAAAAGAGCGACAGCATAACGTTTTGCTACAATCCCATTGCTCATCGCGCTTCTCCTACTTCTTTAATATAATCGCGAATTAACTTCACTTGATCTTCTTCTTTTAATTCTTTTTCAATTACTTTAGAAGCAATTTGAACAGATAAAGAAGCGACTTGTTCTTGTAAAGCAGCAATTGCTTGCTCTTTTTCGCGTTGAATTTCTTGTACAGCAGATGCTTTAATTGATTCTGCTTCTTCTTTCGCAGCAGCAACAATAACATCCTTTTGATCTACAGCTTGCTTTTTCGCTCTTTCGATTAACTCTTGTGCTTCAACACGCGATTGTTTTAACATCTCACGTTGTTCTTCTACTAATTTCTTCGCTTCAGCATTATTTCTTTCTGCAGCGTCGATTTCATTAGCAACGTGCTCTTCACGTTCTTTCATAATTCCCATTAAAGGACCCCACGCAAATTTGCGTAGCATTACTAATAGAAGTAAGAAAATGAACAATGTATAAGCAATCGTTCCAAATGGAATGGAAGCTCCTAATAATAAAGTTGGCACAAGGATTCACTCCCTTCAAAATATCTAAATTGATCATATGAAAAAAAAAGACATACGTTTCGTTCATAAAGCAATGGCGAAGAAAGTTCGGAAAAACACTCTTCGCCATCTATGTAAGGGGAGTCTCCCTTATTTGTTCATTACGATGAATGCAATAACTACACCGATGATTGGAAGTGCCTCAACTAAAGCAACCCCGATGAACATAATTGTTTGAAGTGCGCCTTTTAATTCTGGTTGACGAGCAACACCTTCGATTGTACGTGATACGATAAGACCGTTACCAATACCTGCACCTAATGCTGATAAACCAATTGCAATTGCAGCTGCGATTACACCTAAACTCATTTAATTTGTCCTCCTTTGTATTATAAAAAAATAAATTTTTTCTTACTTAAATTATATTAATGGTCATGGCTTACTTTATGAGCCATATAAACCATCGTTAACATAACGAAAATAAATGCTTGGATTGATCCAACGAATACACTGAATCCCATCCATGCTAACATTGGTACAAGCGCACCTAATGCCCCAAGGACTGATGCTCCGCCCAACTTAGCAAGTAATCCTAATAAGATCTCACCTGCATAAATGTTACCAAATAAACGAAGACCTAACGTTAATGTGTTAGCAAACTCCTCAATAACCTTTAATGGGAATAAGAATTTCATAGGTTGGAAATAACCTTTTACGTACTCTTTCGTACCCTTCATCTTAATTCCATAATAATGGGTGAGGGTAACTACCATCACGGCTAATGTTAATGTAACTGCTGGATCAGACGTTGGTGATCTCCACCATGCAATATGTTCGCCAGCTTCAGTTGCTGAATACATGAATGGTAAACCAAGGAAGTTCGATACGATGATAAACATGATAAGCGTAACGCCAAGCGTTAAGAAACGTCCACCTGTTTTCCAGTCCATCGTACTATTGATAATCCCTTTCACGAAGTCAAACACCCATTCCATGAAGTTTTGCATCCCGGTTGGGCGAAGAGCTAAGCTGCGAGTTCCGATAACAGCGATTAAGAAAACAATAACTGCTGCTACAGTAACCATCATAACTGATGACAAATCGAACGTTAAACCTAGAAATTCAACTAATTTACCGTGTTCCACTAGTAATTCACCTCTCTTCCCTGCTCTTATACTCTAAATAAAGAAAATCTATGATCATGACAAGGTATCCTGTCAGCAATCCTACACCTAGGCCCCACATCGCGATTAACTCTTGATATTTGGCTGCAAATAAAATTAATAACCCAATCGTGGCGAATCTTGAATATGTACTTACCGCTGTTGCCTTGAACTTCACGTTTTCTCCATTTGTTACGCGATCTAGCAGCTTGTCTGTTCTACGTGCAATGATGCGCAAACTAAGAAAACTGAAAATCGTACCGATAATCAGTCCAAGAAATACATCCTTGTAAGAGGTAAATCCCCATCCTAGCACTAGAAGCGCAAGCAAGTAGTACATATATTTCTTTTGTCTTTGGACAAGTCCATGTACGTCTATCATCATTGCTCTCCCGAATAGTAATGTCGAATGAGTCGAATCATTGCGTATACCCCTGTTCCTAGTCCGAGTAATAACCCTATAATAAGAAACAACGGAAACGTTCCAACCTTATTATCAATCCACTGCCCACCAAAGATTCCAACAAGAATAGAACCGACTAATTGAGCAAGAATACCTGACATTAAAGCATAAGCTTTTATATGGCTGCGATCGTTTTTTTGCAAGGATTCATCCCTCCAATATGTAACCCTCATTCACGATGTGTTAATAATAACTCATTTTTTTGCATAAATCCTATACAAAACAAAAAGTTTACATTTTCGTCACGGAATAGATGTAATTTTGTCACTGAAAGCCCTACCATCTATCCCCGTTGTTAGCATACAATAGGGTATTAACAGTGTCAACGAGAAATCGTAAAAAATCTAAAAATTTGAGTATTAGGCATTTCCTCCCAAAAATGAAAACGTTCCCCTTCTAAATACTGGTTACATATATGCAATTTCTAACAGTTTTCTCTTTATAATAGAAGGAAATGTTCACAAGTTTGTCACTATTATATTTTCGATATATAACGCTTTTCTTCCATAATATAGTGTTCCTCAGACGTAAGACTTCTATATTATATGTGAGGTGTATGCAACTTATGTTGTATATACGATGTATATTTATCCTCTCCCCCTCCCCTACTTGCTTACAGCAAAAAAGACGAGCTGGGGAATCTCCCCTGCTCGTCAGTTGTCTTACTTCGTTCCGAATAAACGGTCACCAGCATCACCAAGACCTGGTACTACATATCCGTGGTCATTTAATTTCTCATCTAATGCTGCTACATAAATATCAACATCAGGATGTTCTTCTTGTACTACTTTTACCCCTTCTGGAGCTGCAACGATACACATTAATTTAATTTGTTTCGCACCGCGCTTTTTCAGAGAGTTAATTGCTTCAGCCGCAGAACCACCTGTTGCTAGCATCGGATCTAGTACGATAAAGTCACGCTCTTCTACATCCGTTGGAAGTTTCACATAGTATTCTACCGGTTGCAATGTTTTAGGGTCACGGTATAAACCAACGTGTCCTACTTTTGCTGCTGGAATTAATTTCAGAATTCCATCAACCATTCCTAAACCTGCACGTAAAATCGGAATTAAACCAAGTTTTTTACCAGCGATCACTTTTGTTGTCGCTTTGCTTACAGGTGTTTCAATTTCAATGTCCTTAAGTGGAAGGTCGCGAGTAATTTCGAAAGCCATTAAGCTTGCTACTTCGTCCACTAATTCACGAAAATCTTTCGTACCTGTATTCTTATCGCGAATATATGTAATCTTATGTTGAATTAACGGGTGATCAAATACATACAGTTTTCCCATGTGAATCTCTCCTTTAGATGATATTCATGCGTTTGCACGCTTTTTTACACTATTTACGATTGTAAAGAAAACGCTACTAATATTCAAGGGCAAATTTGGCAAAATCATGATTTTACAATGAATCTATCTAGTATCTTTACCAATTATGGGAGCTGTATCCTTCATTATATCGCCAAAATTTATTCATCATTTGTATACATACTTTAAAAATAATATATGTCCAAAAAAAAGACCGCCAAAACAATTAAGTCTCGGCAGTCTTCTTCAATCTATTATAGATTTGGATACATTGGGAATTTGCTAGTTAACGCTTCTACACGCTTACGTGCTTCTTCTAATGCAGCTTCATTTTCATGATTTTTTAATGTATAAGCAATAAGTGACGCAATTTCATCCATTTCTTCTAAACCAAAACCACGAGATGTTACAGCTGCTGTACCGATACGTACACCACTTGTTACAAATGGGCTTGCTGTTTCAAATGGAATTGTATTTTTGTTCACTGTAATACCAACTTCATCTAATACGTGCTCTGCTACTTTACCTGTGATTTCTAAGTTACGCACATCAATCAAGATTAAGTGATTGTCTGTTCCGCCAGAAACAAGTGTAAGTCCTTCTTTTTGAAGACCTTCAGCTAAGCGGTTCGCATTGTTAATGATATTTTGTGCATATGTTTTGAAATCATCTTGAAGTGCTTCACCAAATGCAACAGCTTTTGCAGCGATTACGTGCATAAGTGGACCACCTTGAATACCAGGGAAGATTGATTTATCAATTTGTTTTGCAAATTGCTCTTCACATAAAATCATACCACCACGCGGACCACGTAACGTTTTATGTGTTGTCGTTGTAACGAAATGTGCATGTGGTACTGGATTTGGATGTAAACCAGCAGCTACTAAACCTGCGATATGTGCCATATCAACCATTAAATAAGCGCCCACTTCATCTGCAATCTCACGGAATCGCTTGAAATCGATAACACGAGGGTATGCACTTGCACCTGCAACGATTAATTTTGGTTTATGTTCTTTCGCTTTTGCTAATACATCATCGTAATTAATACGGTGAGAGTCAGCATCCACGCCATATTCTACGAAATTATATTGTACTCCACTGAAGTTAACAGGGCTTCCGTGTGTTAAGTGACCACCATGAGATAAGTTCATACCAAGTACTGTATCGCCTTGCTCTAAAATCGTGAAGTATACTGCCATGTTCGCTTGTGCACCAGAGTGTGGTTGAACATTTACGTGCTCTGCGCCGAAAATTTCTTTCACGCGATCACGTGCGATATCTTCTACTACGTCTACGTGTTCACAGCCACCATAGTAACGTTTTCCAGGATATCCTTCAGCATACTTATTCGTTAAAACAGAACCTTGTGCCTCCATTACTGCTTCACTTACAAAGTTTTCCGAAGCAATTAACTCAATCTTTGAACGCTGTCTTCCTAGTTCTGCCTCAATTGCAGCAAATACCTTTTCATCTTGACGTTTTAAATGATCCACCAAAATCCCCCTTTTCTGAACGAATTACATCGATTCCCAACAGTTTTTTCTTATTTATTCAGAAAAAACGAAAATTCAGGTTGTAATTCTTTCGAACCTTCATGTTTTCAACTACATTCTAACATGACTTTCTATATCATAAAAGAAAAAAAAGACCGAAAATCGGTCTTTTCTTTCTTCTATTATAAAGTCAGACAACATACCTTTTATCTTATGATAAACAGGTACTATATGACTTCCTAATTTCTCATATTTAACGGCAAGTGGTAGTCTCTTCCACTGCCGCATAGACAGCACGTGCTCCACCAATTAGTTTTCCACGTGTTTTGGCCATCGTTACATGCGCACTTCCAATTTCCTTCACATTTGTACGAACCGGAACAGCTACATGCTTTAAATGCATACCGATAAATGTATCACCAATATCCATTCCTGCATCAGCTTTAATAAACTCAACTACTACCGGATCTTTCAAATTGTGATACGCATATGTCCCCAATGCACCACCTGCTGATCTAACAGGCGTAACTGTTACAATTTCAAATTGATATTTTATCGCTACTTCTCTCTCAACTACTAAAGCACGGTTTAAATGCTCACAACATTGAAACGCTAATTCAATACCTGTTTGCTCTTGAAATTGTTTTAACTCAGAGAAAATCGCCTCTGCTACTTCCATCGTTCCTGATGTTCCAATTCTTTCGCCTAGCACTTCGCTCGTGCTACAACCCACTACAAAAATTTGACCGCTTTGTAATGAAGCTTGTTCTTGGAAATCAGAAAGCGACATTTGTAGCTGTTCTCTTACCTTTACGATTTCTGTCACTACGCCTCTTCCTTTCACAGGTTGGTTCACCACATTATATTTCACACTACTGATAGTTAGAATCTATTACTTTGTTTCGTATGTTTTAATTTTTCCTACGCGGTTTTCGTGACGACCACCTTCATAATCAGTTGTTAACCAGATTTTCGCGATATCACGCGCTAGACCAGCACCAATTACACGCTCGCCCATTGCTAGCATGTTAGTGTCATTATGCTCTCTCGTCGCTTTCGCGCTGAAAGTATCATGAACTAACGCACAACGGATACCATTTACTTTGTTTGCTGCGATTGACATACCAATGCCTGTCCCACAAACTAAGATACCACGATCTACTTCACCATTCGCTACCATTTCAGCTGCTGGAAACGCAAAGTCAGGGTAATCAACAGAACCAGCTTCACATTCACAACCTAAATCAATATATTCAATATTTAACTCTTCTAATAAATTTACAAGTTCTTTGCGGATATTCATACCGCCGTGATCAGATGCTATTACTACTTTCATTTTTACCCCTCCAAAGTTTCAATCAATTATCTTCATTTCACACTCGCTACCTCATATAGGAAGAAGTGATCTCCAATATCGTATTATACACGAAACATCAACCTACTGAATGTTTTTTCAGTAAAGTTTGTACAAGTTTTTCCATCTCATCTAACGTTTCTTTATAAATAGAAAGCGAGCCTCCAAATGGATCTGAAATGTCCTTGCCTATACCTTCAGTTAATCCATATAACGTATTTAATTTCTTTTCAACGCTCGGATAATGCCCAAGTACAATTTGCTTATGGTTTTCTGTCATCGTTACGACAATATCAGCCCAATCAAGCAAAGTTTCATTTACTTGCTGCGCCGCATGATCAATTGAAATTCCTTTTTCAGCTAAAGCTTCCTTCGCATGTACCGATGCATCGCTCCCAGGATAGGCGAAAACACCAGCAGATTGCACTTCAAACTTATCTCCTCCGTGATGACGAAGCAACGCCTCAGCCATTGGACTACGACATGTATTGCCAGTACAAACAAATAACACTCGTTTCATTCAACCCCACCCCTATATTCGATTTCTTATCATTCATCATAACTTACATTAGAATAGAACAAAAGAAATGTGAATATACAAAAGGCGCATTTCTCTTATATTTTTTCTAAGAAAAATGCGCCTTATCCACATATATGTGAAACCCTATTTCCAAGTGCCTAGAGTATTTTAACATACATACTGAACACGCAACAAAAATAAGGAATCCATTTCATACGAAACGGATTCCTCTTATATTGCAATTATTTCATTGTAACTTTCATTACTTCTGTTGAACCTTTTGTAGCTGCTACGCCTACAGTTGTCTTAATAGACTCAGCTGCATCTGTGTTTGTAATAACAATTGGAGTAATTGTGCTTTTCGCTTTTTCACGGATTAATTCTAAGTCGAATGAGATTAATTTATCTCCAGCTTTTACAGCTTGGCCTTCAGAAACGTGCGCTTCGAAACCTTCACCTTCCATTTTTACAGTTTCTAATCCAACGTGGATTAAAATTTCTGTACCGTTTTTCGCTTTAATTCCGATAGCATGTTTTGTGTGGAATAATTGTACGATTTCACCATCAACTGGAGATACAACTACACCTTCAGTAGGATCAATTGCAACACCGTCACCCATCATACGACCAGCAAATACTGGATCTGGTACTTCTTCAATATTTTTCACTGCTCCAGTTAATGGAGCTACGATTGTTTCTTCATTTGTTTTTGAACCAAGACCGAATAATTTTTTAAACATAGGATAGTCCTCCTTATAATTTACCTAAAAGTTTATAGGGCAATCCCTAGTAAAACTCGGGATACATGTAAGACTTCATACTTCGAATATTATACTGTAAAAACGCTTTCGAAATAAATTATGTCATTACTAATAGACTCTTATTGTAGCGCTTCACAAAATTCCAGTCAATTCTGATTGTCTGAATAACAATTAGAAGTTAACTTCTATTTATATTTTCTCTTTTTTTGCCCAACTTGTCTAGAGGTCTTTACTACATTTTATTTTTTGTTGTTAATTTGTAAAATTTAATTCAAACTTTTTTCAAAATCCACTTGACTATAGTAAGTAACTATTTTATTATTACTTACGTAAGGTAAGTTAATAACTTTTAGGAGGTTTTTAAAATGATGGATTTCGGTCTACTTATTATTCGTCTTATTATAGGAATTACATTCATGGGTCATGGCGCTCAAAAATTATTTGGTTGGTTCGGCGGTTACGGTTTAAAAGGAACAGGTGGCTGGATGGAGTCAATCGGTTTACGTCCTGGTGTATTTATGGCATTTATGGCTGGCGCAACTGAATTACTAGGTGGTTTCTTATTCGCATCAGGTATTTTCATTGTAGTTGGTTCATTATTTATCGTTGGAACAATGTTAATGGCTATCTTCACTGTTCACGGAAAAAATGGTTACTGGGTAACACAAAACGGATATGAATATAACTTAATGTTAATCGCTGTCGCTGTTGGTGTAGCTTTAATCGGACCTGGCGCATACGTTTTACTTTAATTTTTATCTCAAATTTGAGATTCTCGAAAAAGAACTTACTTCATTACAATTGAAGTAAGTTCTTTTTATGAAACAAAATATTATTTCCAGCAGGATTTTCTCATCGTTATCTTGTAAACAAACAATAAGTATTCATATTTAGAAAGGGGATTACAAGCATGTTATCCATTAATCCAAATGAACAAACTGAAAAAGATAATTACAAATTACTTACCGGAAGTATCATCCCTCGTCCTGTCGCATTCGTTACTTCTGTAACAAAAGAAGGTGTACTAAACGGAGCACCATATAGTTATTTCAATATTGTCGCTGCTAATCCACCACTTATCTCAGTATCTGTACAACGAAAAGCAGGAGAAAGAAAGGACACTTCCCGAAACGCAATTGAAAAAGGAGAATTTGTCGTACATATTTCTGACGAATCGTATGTAGCAGCAATTAACGAAACAGCAGCTAACCTCCCGCCAAATGAAAGTGAAATTGAACTAGCAAAACTAACACCAATCGAAAGTGAAGTCATCTCTGTTCCAGGTGTAAAAGAAGCAAATATTCGAATGGAATGCGTATTAGAACGTGCAATTCCACTTGGCGGAACGGAAGACTCACCAGCTTGTGATCTACTAATTGGACGCGTCGTTCGTTTCCACGTTGCCGAACATCTATATGAAAAAGGGCGCATTCACGCAGAAGGACTCAAACCAATAAGCCGCCTAGCAGGACACAACTATGCAAAATTAGGAGAACAATTTGAATTAGTTAGGCCAATCTAAAAGTGGAAGCGGCTCGCTCAGAATCGCAGGGCACTTCAAGCTCTCGACCTTGAAGCGCTTTTTGCTTCATGCGAGAGAGCGAAATGACCGGAGATTCTAGCCGCTGAAGCTGGATAATATCTAAAAGCGGAGGCAGCTAGATTCCTCCCATCACTCAAATATAAAATCCCCTGCTTTTTAGCAGGGGATTTTATCATTGTAATTCTTCCTTCTTTTCCTCTAAAGTAGGCATTTTCTCTTTTTTCGGCTTCCCTAGCTTAATTACGAAGAAGTATAGGGAAAGCAATGTAATAAGAAAAACAATTAAAAACGGGTACGGAGAGTAAAAAGCACGCGCCGCCTCAGTCTTTCCCGCAACAAATTTCAATGACTCAATATCTAAAAACTCAGCAAACATTTGTACACCGAGCATACTAAACCAAAAAACAAAAAAACTAATAATAATACCAAAAACTTGCTTCAATCTCGTCATTCATCTCATCCTTTCTATATCTGTAATTTTTAGCGTAATAAATATAGTACAAACAAAATATTCACAGAAAGGAACTATCTCACCATTCACGAATTAACTTAATCCAACCTAACATCGAAATTTGCAAAATAATACCCCAAATTATAAGTCTTCTTAGCCATCGAGGAAAGAAGGTTAAAAATTTAACATACCATTCCAATAGCTTGTTCATAATTCCCTCCTACATAAAATTATATAGGAAAAAGGATATATAATCCAAACCCAACCAAAATGATACCACCTACTATCTCACCGTATGTACCGAGCATATCTTTCGCATGTCTCCCAATTAATAAACCAATCCACGCTAATAACATGCTAACAAATCCAAAAAGTAAAATCGTAATAATTGTCTGTGCCCCATAAATACCAAGACTAAGCCCTACTGAGAAACTATCTATACTGACGCCAAATGCAAATACGAATAAACTAATTCCAATAGGGGCAGTTCTAGTCTCTTCATTTTGTAAAATGGTCGAATATACGATATAAAACCCTAGTCCGATTAATAAAATAGCACCCGCAAAATGTGCGATATCTCCATATTTCTCTGATAAAAAACGACCTAGTACCATTCCTATAAACGGCATAATAATATGAAATATCCCTATCGTCATACCAATATACAGGATTTGTCTTAACTTTAGGGGCATCATCCCCATACCAAGACTCACCGAGAACGCATCCATCCCTAAGGCGAATGCCATAATTATTAAAGGTATTAGCTGTTCAAACGTCATTCATGCCCCTCCTTGGACGTGCTACTTCACAATATGCTTATCCAAGGAGAAATATTCTGTTTGCTAATCTTACCTTATCATTCAATAATAATATGATGTCCTGCCGCTTTTGTTAAACGATTCATAATTGCATTCCCTATTCCTTCATTAGGGAATGACTCACTAAAAATAACATCCACTTCACTTGCATCAAATGTTCTAAGTACATCATATAATTTAGTCGCAACGCTAGCTAAGTCACTTCTAACACCACAAGATAATATAACATCTGCACTATATACATGCTGATACTCTTCTGTCGTTAATACGCCTACTTTAAATCCTTCTTTCTTTTTCTCATCCACAAGATGCTGAATAAACTCACGTGAGCCCTCGACAATACTAAGTGGTGCTTTCGGCGCATAATGTGTGTATTTCATTCCAGGCGATTTCGGTTTTTCCTTCTCATCCTTTAAAGCTGGATCTAAAGAAACAGTACCTATCACCGCTTCTAATTGTTCTTTCGTAATCCCACCTGGACGTAATATTGTTGGAACCGTGCTTGTACAATCAATTACAGTTGATTCAACGCCTACTCCAGTTGCACCACCATCAACAATACCTGCAATCTTCCCATTCAAATCTTCATATACGTGAGAAGCTAATGTTGGACTTGGACGCCCTGAACGATTCGCACTTGGTGCCGCAACAGGTACATTCGCCTCTTCAATAAGAGCAAGTGCAATTGGATGATCAGGCATTCTTACTCCAACCGTATTAAGTCCTGCCGTCACCTTCTCTGAAATTCCTTCTTTTCTCGGCAAAATAATTGTTAATGGTCCTGGCCAAAAATGCGCCATTAACTTCTCTGCAACTGGTGGAATTTCTTTCACAATCCCATCTAACTGAGATTTTGTACCTATGTGGACAATGAGTGGATTATCACTCGGTCTTCCTTTCGCTTCGAAAATTTTCGCGATTGCTTCATCATCCATCGCGTTTGCCCCTAACCCATATACTGTTTCCGTAGGAAAAGCAACCGCCTCATTTTCTCTTAATAATTTTGCTGCTTCTTGTAACTGTGGATAATATTTTTTTCTTTCCACAACATTATCCACAACCCACATATTTGTATGCATTTTTTTCCACGTCCTTTTCTAGCCTTAAATACTTGTCTATTTTTAGTTTACTATGAGATTTATCCAAAAGACAAACAAGGTTTATCCACAAAATGTGGATAAACCTAATTAATCCGTGGATAACTTTGTGAATAGCTGACAATTTAGTATTATTGCATTCTGCTCTTTTATATTTTTACAAAAATGTTCTAGCTGTTGAATTCCCTCTGGAACCTCATCCTTTTCTATAGTAAAAAAGTCAAAGAACTGAAAGATCGGTACAGATTGTGGATGATTTGTTAGTAAGTACAATTGTTGAACACTTTTTTCTTTCATATACTGCAAAAACATTTCAAAAAAATATAAGAAAGTCTGTTTATCCACATGAGGTGTGAATAAACAAGAACGAATAAGTACATCTTCCCCACTTTGTTCATAACCAATTACAGCTCGTATTTCTTCCGCCTCTTCCAAAATCATAAATTGTGCGTACAACTCATTTATTTTATCATCTTTTTTATTAGCTTGTCCGAAAAAAGAATGTAATCTTTCCACATCTGCTTTCGTAGCAAAATACACTTTCTTCATAATAAATCCCTCCTCATTTTTATATATGAGGAGGGATTTATTAATAGTACTATTTAGAGAATAAAGATGTAAAAGCTTCTACAATAAACAATTTAACTTCTGGCTTTTCTTCTTCCTCTTCTACTTTTACATACTCATTTTGCTGTTCTTGTTTTTTCTCCACAGATTTCTCCACTTTTTCCACATTTTTTGTTTCTTCTTTACTTACAGGCTGCTCTTCGACTTTTGTTTCATTTTTCACTACTTTCTTTTCAGAAGCTGTTACTTTTTTTACTGCTTCCCGCTTTACAACTTTCGTTTCTTTTACCTCATCCTCTTTTTTCTCTTCTACATTTACTACTTCTTCATTATCTATTTGTTTTACTTGCTCCTCTTCAGGAGATTCCGCCTTCACAACGTGCTCTTCTTTTCTTACAGCTGTCCCGCTCGAAAAATCTAAGAAACACATCGGTGGAAATAATACACACCACCAGTTCGCCCCTTCACCTTCCCCAATTGTAATTAAGACTGCTTCATATTCCCCTGCCGGATAAATAAAATTCCCATATACCTTTGTAGGAAACTTTACATTCTTACTAAATTTCACTTGAAATGATTCTTTACTTCCCTCTCTTTTTAACGTATTTTCCACCGTTTTCTCGATTTCTGGAATATGACTTTGAATTACTTTGCGTGCCTCTTCAAATGAAGTTAAATCCGCTACCCATCCATCAATTTGTGCTTTTACTTCATCACGCACTTTACGCTTCAATGCCTGGTCTTTATCTGAATCACTATTTGCTAAAATTCGTAATCGAACGGCCTCTTTCGGAATAACTGAAGGCCCTTTCGCATCAGCTTTCATATATCCAAACTGCACAAGTAACTGTGCACCAATTAATAGTATAAGAAGATAAGCAATAACTTGTTTTTTCATTTCCTCCACCGTCCCTTCTACAAACAGTGTGGACAGACTTTCATCTTTCTAAACTATTAAATTCAAAATCTATATGAATTTTCCCACAAAAAAATAGAGTAAGGTGTGAACCTTACTCCATCTCTGCAAATACCATACGATCTTTTCCGTTAATATCGAAAACAACCTCAACATGAGCATGTGGAAAAGCTTGTTGTAACAATCTTTTTACATCCTCACCTTGTCCTACTCCAATTTCAAACGCCACAATCGCTTTCTTCTGCAACACATTCGGCAATTCTTCCATAAAACGGCGATAGAAATCTAATCCGTCTTCACCACCAACAAGTGCTCTCTTCGGCTCATGCTCTTTCACAACAGGAGAAAGACCACGCCAATCCTCTTCCGGTATATATGGAGGATTTGAAACAACAACATCTAGCTTTTGACCCGTTTTATGAAATGGTGACAATAAATCACCGTGATAGAACGTTACTTCTGCACCTAAAGCTTTTGCATTTTCTTTTGCAACTTCAATCGACTCTTGTGCAATATCTACTGTATACACATGAAGATTTTTATTTTCTAAAGCAAGCGTAATAGAAATCGCTCCACTACCTGTACCTATATCTGCTACATGTAGTTTCTCATCACCAAAATGGCGCTCGATTCTTTCTAATACTCCCACTATAAGCTCTTCTGTTTCCGGCCTTGGTATTAATACTTCTTCATTCACAAAGAAAGACCGTCCATAAAATATTTCATAACCAATCATATATTGAATAGGAATACCTTCTACATGCTTATGGATAAACTCCGTAAAGCTTTTCTCTTGTTCCTCAGTTATTTCTTCACGCATATTCATAAGTAATCCTGTTCTGTTCACCTTTAATACATGACAAAGGACAATTTCTCCCGCATTTTCATCTCGTCCATTTTCCTGTAAAAAAGAAGAAGCCCATTTCAGGGCTTCATAGACACGCATTACTCAGCTGCCTCCATCTTTTGAGCCTGATCTTCCATCACTAAGGCATTGATGAAATCATCTAACTTACCTTGTAAGATTTGATCTAGCTTTTGAATCGTTAAACCGATTCGATGGTCTGTAACACGGTTTTGCGGGAAGTTATACGTACGAATACGCTCTGAACGATCTCCCGTACCAACAGCTTGTTTACGGTTTTGATCATACTCAGCTTGCGCTTCTTGTCTAAACTTATCATAAACACGTGCGCGTAATACTTTCATCGCTTTTTCTTTATTCTTGATCTGTGATTTCTCATCCTGACAAGATACAACTACACCAGTCGGTAAATGCGTTAAACGCACCGCTGACATCGTTGTATTAACGCTCTGTCCACCAGGTCCACTAGAAGCGAATGTATCAACACGAACATCTTTCTCATGAATATCAATTTCTACTTCTTCTGCCTCTGGTAATACAGCTACAGTTGCTGTAGATGTATGAATACGTCCACCAGATTCCGTTTCAGGAACACGTTGTACACGGTGAGCACCATTCTCGAATTTCAGCTTCGCGAAAGCACCTTTACCATTAATCATAAAGATAATCTCTTTATATCCACCTAACTCTGTATAGCTAGCCTCAATAATCTCCGTTTTCCAGCCCTGTACCTCAGCGTAACGGCTATACATACGGTATAAGTCACCAGCAAATAAAGCTGCCTCGTCTCCACCAGCAGCTCCACGAACCTCAACGATAACGTTCTTATCATCATTAGGGTCTTTTGGAACAAGTAAAATTTTCAGACGCTCTGATAATGTTTTATCTTGTGATTCTAACTCAGAAACTTCTTCTTTTACCATTTCACGCATTTCTGCGTCTAACTTATCTTCTAACATTGCTTTCGCATCTTTTAATTGCTCACGAACATCCTTATACTCACGATACACCTCTACCGTTTCCTGTATATCAGACTGTTCCTTTGAATATTCACGAAGCTTATTTGAATCACTAATAATCGCTGGATCACTTAACAATTCATTTAACTTCTCATAACGATTTTCTACAGCTTGCAAACGATCTAACACATCATTCACCTCTACATCCTAGTATCTAATACAAATAGTATATGGTACTTACTCAAAAAAACGCAAATTATATTTAAAAGTGGTGGTGGCTTGTTCAGCTCTGACCAGCTAAGGTTCTTTCGACCTAAAGGTGCTTTTTACCTTTCGGGCGGAAGGTTCTTAGATGCGAAGAGCTAGCCACCAGAACTAGATATATTGAAAAGCGTAAGCGGCTCGCTCAGAATCGCAGGCCATTGGAGCTCTCGACCTTGAAGCGCTTTTTGCTTCGAGCGAGAGAGCGAAATGGCCGGAGATTCTAGCCGCTGGAGCTAGATAATATATTTAAAAGTGGCAGTGGCTCTTTCAGCTCTGACCAGCTAAGGTTCTCTCGCACAGAAGACGTTTTTTGTCTTCTCGTGCGGGAGGTTCTTAAACGCAAGGACCTAGGAGGCGGAGCTAGATAATATCTAAAAGCAGCGGATCACACCACTCACACTCTCTATTTTGAAAAAAACCCGCCTTGCGCAGCGAGTTTTACTTATCTTTGTTTGCAGGTACTGCATGACAATGACGACAACGTGGTTCATACGATTCTGAAGCTCCAACTAAAATAATTGGATCATCAAATGCCGCTGGTTCTCCATCAATTAATCGTTGTGTACGACTTGCTGGAGATCCACATACAGAACATACTGCTTGTAGTTTTGTCACATGTTCAGCAATCGCCATCAGCTGAGGAACTTGTCCAAATGGTAGACCACGGAAATCTTGGTCTAAACCAGCTACAATGACACGATAGCCACGATTTGCCAATACTTGCACCACTTCCACAATGTCCCCATCAAAAAATTGCACCTCATCGATTGCAATAACATCCAGCTCTTCTGTAATATGTTCAAATATATCCTTTGAAGCTGAAACAGGAACTGCTTTTACCTTTAATCCGTTATGTGATACAACATCTTCTTCACTATATCGATTATCAATACATGGTTTAAATACAATTGCATGTTGTTTTGCAAATTGCGTACGGCGCACACGGCGGATTAGCTCTTCTGACTTGCCAGAAAACATACTACCGCAAATCACTTCAATCCAGCCATTTTGATTTATTAAGTACATGAAGCTCTCCTTTCATCTACTTTTCAGTTAAAAGTAGGGTAAAGGTATAATATTTTCGCAAAAAAAACAGACAAGCGAATACATACACTTGCCTGTTTTATGTTTTTATTACTTAAGACCGTATTTCTTATTGAAGCGGTCAACGCGTCCGTCTGCAGTAGCAAACTTCTGACGTCCAGTGTAGAATGGGTGAGAATCAGAACTGATCTCAACTTTTAGTAATGGATAAGTGTTACCATCTTCCCACTCAACAGTTTCGTTAGATCCTTTAGTAGATCCGCTTAAGAATTTGAAGCCTGTGTTTGTGTCCATGAATACAACTTTCTTGTAATCTGGGTGAATTCCTGCTTTCATTCTTTTCATCTCCTTCCGCCCTGAATCATTTTCGAAACAGAGTTTTTCATCTTCAGCTGCATACACAACTATATTGATGAAACACATATGATGAAATTATAACAAGGCTAACTTCATTTTGCAACTACCTGTTTTTGTCTTTTGAAATTAAAAGTGGAGACGGCTCGTTTAGCTCTGACTGGCTAAGGTTCTCTCGCACAAAAGGTGCTTTTTACCTTTAGTGCGGGAGGTTCTTAGACACGAAGAGCTAGCCGTCGGAACTAGATACAATTTAAAAGCAGAAGCGGCTCGTTCAGAATGGGAGGGGGATGGAGCTTCTGACTTAGAGGTGCTTTTTACCTTGTAGGAAGACGCGAAGCCACCGACCATTCTAGCCGCTGGAGCTGGATATTATCTTAAAAGTGGAGGTGGCTCGCTCAGCTCTGACCAGTTAAGGCTCTTTCACCCTAAAGGTGCTTTTTACCTTTCGGGCGGAAGGTTCTTAGATGCGAAGAGCTAGCCACCAGAACTGGATATTACTTAAGAATCCAGGACACTTCGAACTCTCGACCTTGAAGCGCTTTTTACTTCGAGCGAGAGAGCGAAATAACCGGAGATTTTAGCCGCTGGAGGGAGCTCATCCAGCTCTGACTAGCTCAGGTTCTTTCACTTATTTCTCTCTTTAATATCACCTAAACAGCATAAAAAACTCGCTTACTATAAAATAAGCGAGTCTTGATTTTTTCCCTTTACTTAGTTGTTACATACCTTTTCGAGTCTGCAACAATGTTTTGTAAAAACTCTTCATTTGTCTTCGTTTGACGAAGCTTACGTAAGAAACTTTCAACAAAGTCTGGTGTATCACGCATTGTCTTACGAATGCCCCATAACTTGTCTAAATGTTCTTTTGGAATTAATAGATCTTCTTTACGTGTACCAGAACGACGAATATCAATCGCTGGGAAGATACGACGTTCAGCTAATGAACGATCTAAGTGAAGTTCCATATTTCCAGTTCCTTTAAATTCCTCGTAAATAACATCGTCCATACGTGATCCTGTATCAACAAGGGCTGTTGCTAAAATTGTTAAGCTACCGCCTTCTTCAATATTACGTGCAGCTCCAAAGAAACGCTTCGGTCTATGGAAGGCAGCTGGATCGATACCACCTGATAATGTTCTACCACTTGGTGGAATAACGAGGTTGTAAGCTCGAGCTAAACGGGTAATACTATCCATTAAAATGATAACATCTTTCTTGTGCTCTACAAGACGCATCGCACGTTCTAACACAAGCTCAGCTACTTTAATATGATTTTCTGGTACTTCATCAAAAGTAGAACTTACAACATCTCCTTTAACAGAACGTTCAATGTCTGTTACTTCCTCTGGACGCTCATCAATTAAAAGTACAATTAGTTCTGCTTCCGGATGATTTGTTGTAACACTGTGCGCGATTTCTTTTAATAGACTTGTTTTACCAGCCTTTGGAGGCGCAACAATTAAACCACGTTGTCCAAATCCAACTGGTGCGATTAAATCCATGATGCGTGTCGGTAACTTTTTCGGTTCCGTTTCCAATTTCATTTGGCGATCTGGGTATAATGGTGTTAATGCAGGGAAATGCACACGCTCTTTTGCTGAATCTGGATCATCTCCGTTTACAGCTTCAACTTGTAATAACCCAAAATAGCGTTCATTTTCTTTCGGAGGTCGTACTTTACCAGAAACCTTATCTCCATTACGTAAATCGAAACGACGAATTTGCGAAGCTGAGATATAAATATCTTCTGAGCTTGGAGAATAGTTGATAGGACGTAGGAATCCAAATCCTTCTGATTGAATAATTTCTAATACGCCTTCCATGAAAAAGAAACCTTCTTTTTCTGCTCGAGCTTTCAAAATAGAAAAAATCAGCTCTTTTTTCGTTAACTTGCTATAATACGAAATCTTAAATTCTTTCGCAAGCTCGTATAACTCTTTTAATTTCATGTTTTCTAATGCTGCAATTGACAAATTCATTCAGACACCACACTTTAACGTTATTCTCTTTTTTCATGGGTAAAGGGAAAAAATACGGAAGGCAAATAATTAATAATGAAAGGCAATAAGTTCAAGTAGGGTAATATTCACTATTGTAACCCTTTTATCTAGTTTTAATCAATACGTTGGAACACAAATACAAGAAGCGAAGACAAGAAAATTTGTCTTCGCTTCTTATTTAATTTAGTTCCAGCTCCGATAGTTAGAAAGATCGACCATTTTAACCTTTCTGAAGGAGCTGCTTACGCTTTTTATTTAATCTAGCTTCAGCAGCTAGAATGGTCAGTGGCTTCACTTCTTCCTGCGAGGCAAAAAGCGCCTCTACGTCAGAAGCTCCATCCCCCTCCCATTCTGAACGAGCTGCTTACGCTTTTTATTTAATAACCAAGTTCGGTTTTTTATTTAAGCTATGACGACCATCTACGAAGCGAACTGTGCCTGATTTTGCGCGCATAACAAGGGATTGCGTTGTTCCTACGCTACCTTTAAATTGAACACCACGTAATAGTTCTCCATCTGTTACGCCTGTTGCTGCAAAGATTGCATCGTCACCTTTTACTAAGTCCTCCATGCGAAGGATACGATTAATGTCTTCTATGCCCATTTTTTTACAACGTGCTAATTCAGCTTCGTTTTGTGGCAATAGTTTTCCGTGAATTTCTCCACCTAAACATTTTAAAGCAACTGCTGCTAATACACCTTCAGGTGCTCCACCAGATCCAAATAAAATATCTACACCTGTACGATCAAACGCTGTATTAATCGCTCCAGCTACATCTCCATCATTAATCAATTTAATGCGCGCACCAGCTTTACGAATTTCTTCGATAATTTCTTGATGACGTGGACGATTTAAAACTGTCGCTACAACATCTTCAATATCTTTATTTTTCGCTTTCGCAACTGCACGTAAGTTATCAATAATAGGCGCATCAATGTCGACCGCCCCAACTGCTTCTGGGCCAACCGCGATTTTATTCATGTACATGTCAGGGGCATGTAACAAATTACCGTGGTCTGCAATTGCAATGACAGCAAGAGCATTCCAGCCACCGGCTGCTACGATGTTTGTCCCTTCTAAAGGATCAACCGCAACGTCTACACGTGGTCCATATCCTGTACCTAATTTCTCTCCGATATATAGCATTGGTGCTTCATCCATCTCACCTTCACCAATTACAACTGTACCTTTCATCGGAATTGTATCAAATACATCACGCATAGCTGATGTTGCTGCACCGTCTGCCTCATCCTTTTTCCCGCGCCCCATCCAACGCGCTGATGATAAAGCTGCAGCCTCTGTTACACGTACTAACTCCATAGATAAACTTCTTTCCACGATAATCCCTCTCCTTTAAGCCTTTATATTTCTGCCGTATTTTGTGAACCGTGTTTTTCTATAAAGTGTACTTCCGCAAGTAGTGATGCTTCGCTTCCCCCTTGCGGAAGTATCACTTATGCGTTCTTCATTTCTTCAATTTCTTGCTTTGTCATTTGTTCTCGCCAAATGTTTGCACCAAGCCCTTTAAGCTTGTCCACTATATTCTCATAACCTCGATCAATATGCTCAAGTCCTGTTACTTCTGTAATTCCATCTGCCATTAACCCTGCAATAACAAGTGCCGCTCCTGCTCGTAAATCACTCGCCTTCACTTTTGCACCTTGCAGTAACACAGGACCAGTTACAATTGCCGAACGACCCTCTACTTTAATTTGAGCATTCATACGACGTAATTCATCAATGTGTTTGAAACGGGCACCGTAAATTGTATCTGTTACAACTCCCGTCCCGTGTGCCTTTGTTAAAAGCGTCGTAAACGGCTGTTGTAAATCCGTTGGAAAACCTGGATATACAAGCGTTTTGATATCAACTACTTTTAACTTTCTATTACCGTTCACCGTAATTTGATCATCGTTCGTTTCAACTTGAACACCAGCTTCTCTTAGCTTTGCAGTAACTGATTCTAAATGCTGAGGAATAACGTTATCAACCGTTACTTCTCCTCCTGATGCAGCTCCTAGAATCATATACGTACCAGCTTCAATACGATCTGGGATGATAGTATGGTGACAACCATGTAAAGAGTCAACACCATCTATTCGGATTACGTCAGTACCAGCACCTTTAATACGTGCTCCCATGCTTGTTAACAATGTAGCTACATCAATGATCTCAGGCTCTTTCGCTGCATTTTCAATAACAGTTCTACCTTTCGCTCGTACAGCTGCTAGCATAATATTAATCGTAGCTCCTACACTAACAACATCTAAATAAATACGTGCCCCGCGTAGCTCATCTGCTCTTAAATAGATGGCACCTTGTTCATTCGTAACATGTGCACCTAGCGCTTCAAACCCTTTAATATGCTGATCAATCGGCCTCGGTCCTAAATGACATCCACCCGGAAGCCCAATAACAGCTTTTTTAAAACGGCCAAGCATTGCACCCATTAAATAATAAGAAGCGCGCAATTTTTTCACTTTTCCATTTGGCAAAGGCATTGCAACCATGTTAGAAGGATCGACTACCATCTCTTCCTCCTGTCCATAAGTTACTTTCCCTCCAATTTCCTCTAGTAAGTCTCCTAACATTTTCACGTCCGAAATATTAGGGACACCACCAATAGTTACTGGAGTATCTGCTAAAATTGTCGTTGGAATTAATGCAACGGCACTGTTCTTTGCACCACTTACTCGAATTGTTCCATTTAAAGCTCTTCCGCCTTCAATTAGCAATTTTTCCATATTGAGCTCCCTTCTTGTGAATGTATTTACTTTCTATCTTTTTATAGAAAGCTCCCCTTAAGAATCTCAATTACTCTTTCCATCCCAAAACTCAATAAATAGGAAACCATTATCTTCATTTCTCCTGTAGCACGAATAGATAAAGATCAACTATTCATCGAATTCACTTTATCAATTTAGATACGTTATCACATTTATTAATAGGACTATGCACATTATTTTCTATTTAAAAACCAAAAATGATAAAATCTTTAGACTTGTTCACGCTTTCATTATACAACGAAAGGAAACCGTCTAAAAGACTAGACGGTTTCCAAAACGGAATTTTATTCTTACGCTTTACCGTTAGAACCGAATTCGCGAATTTTACCAATAACAGTTGCTTTGATAGCGTCGCGGCCAGGTCCGATAAATTTACGAGGATCGTAAACTTCTTGGTCTTTGTTTAATACTTCACGAACAGCTTTTGTAAACTCGATTTGGTTCTCAGTGTTTACGTTGATTTTTGAAGTACCTAAAGAGATAGCTTTTTCGATATCAGCAGTTGGGATACCAGTACCACCATGTAATACTAAAGGTACGCCAGTGAAGTCACGAACTTGTTCCATTTCAGCGAATCCTAAGTTAGGCTCACCTTTGTAAGGACCGTGTACAGAACCTAAAGCTGGAGCTAGGCAATCGATACCTGTTGCTTCAACAAGGTGCTTACACTCTGCTGGGTCAGCGTAAATTACGCCTTCAGCGATTACGTCGTCTTCTTGTCCGCCAACTGTTCCAAGCTCAGCTTCAACAGATACGTTACGAGCGTGTGCGTATTCTACTACTTGTTTAGTAGTTTCAACGTTTTCTTCGAATGGGTGGTGAGAAGCGTCGATCATTACAGATGTGAAACCTGCATCAATTGCTTCTTTACATTTTTCGAAGCTTGAACCATGGTCAAGGTGAATCGCTACAGGAACAGTGATGTTCATTTCTTCGATTAAAGCTTTAACCATAGCTACAACTGTTTTGAAACCAGTCATATGACGAGCTGCACCCTCAGATACACCTAGGATTACAGGAGATTTTTCTTCTTCCGCAGCAGCTAAGATAGCTTGAGTCCACTCTAAGTTGTTCATGTTGAATTGACCAACTGCGTATTTTCCTTCTAGTGCTTTGTTTAGCATTTCTTTCATAGAAACTAAAGGCATGGTGAATCCTCCTAAAAAACGTTTTTTGTATCCGATAAGTTCTTATCGCTGGTAGTATGACCAGAATAAGGTAAAATATGTATATCTACATACCGGACTTTTTTCTACACTCAATAGGATAACAACTTGTACTCAAAAACTCAACCGTATTCACCTGCACAATAGTCCATGTAAACGCTTTTTTCCATATTTTTTATAAAAAATTCATTTTTATGCCTCTACAGCGAGCTCATTTCTCACAGCTTGACGAATTTCATCAATATCAAATGGTTTAGCAAAATGCATTAAAGCTCCTAAATCTTTTGCTTCTTGGATCATATCAAGCTCTCCATAAGCAGTCATTAAAATTACTTTAATACTCTCATCAATTTCTTTTACATGCTTTAAAATCTCTATACCATCCATGCCTGGAATTTTCATATCTAACACTACTAAATCTGGATTATCTTTTTTCACGATATCTAAAGCTTGAAATCCATTCGCTGCTTGGAATGTCTGATAACCTTCTTTTTGGAACACTTCATGTAATAACACACGAATCCCATATTGATCATCAACGATTAAAATTTTACCTTCCATAATTCCCAACCTTTCTGTGTAAGTACAAGATTTAAAGCTTCTTATATCTTAACGATTTAATTTCGCTATTCTTTGGCAAATTCCTTCCTATTCTTTCTTATTTTACCGTTTCCTATTTTGTTATGCTACCCTACGATTTCACCTTTCTAAAAAAATAAATTATAATGAAAGCCGGCAAACACGTACGAAGGGAGTAACATTATGTTAAAAATTTTTTCAACTCAATTAAGTGGTTATTTCTCCAGAGTTTCTCAAAAAGAAGAAATGAATATAGAAGATAGCGCTCGTTTACTTGCTCAAGCACTAGTTGGCGATGGTTTCATTTATTTACATGGTACAAATGAAATGGAGGGCGTTGTTGCCGAGGCACTATTCGGTGCTGAACCAATGAAGCAAGCAAAACGCTTATTTGAAAATGGTAAAGAAGCAGAAGTAACCTCTGCGGATCGTGTACTTCTTATTAGCCGTTTTTCAACAGATGAAGCGGTTGTAGAAATTGCAAAAAAACTACAAGAAGAGGGACACTCTATTGTCGGCATTTCTGCTCTTCAAGAAGGTACGGAATCACTCGAACGATATACAGACGTACATATTGATACAAAACTGTTAAAAGGTCTTATTCCAGACGATGAAGGTAATCGCTACGGATTCCCAAGTTTAATAGTAGCCTTATTTGCTTATCACGGGATTAAATTTACAATCGATGAAATGTTAAATGAATATTAAAAAAAGCGCCTTATTTCAGGCGCTTTTTTTATTACTTGCTCTCTTTATTCGTAATAGAAGCTCTTACGAAGTCATGGAACAATGGTTGTGGACGGTTTGGACGAGAAACAAGTTCTGGGTGGAACTGTGCTGCCACGAACCAAGGATGATCTTTTAATTCAATGATTTCAACTAGACGACCGTCTGGGCTTGTACCAGAGAATACAAATCCTTCTTTTTCCATATCCGGACGGAACTGGTTGTTGAACTCATAACGATGACGATGACGTTCATATACAACCGGCTCATTATAAGCATTGTAAGCATTTGTTTCTTCAGCAAGCTTACATGGGTATAGACCAAGACGAAGTGTACCACCTAGGTCCTCTACATCTTTTTGTTCTGGTAATAAGTCGATGATTGCATATGGTGTGTCAGGGTTGATTTCAGAAGAGTTAGCACCTTCTAAACCTAATACATTACGTGCGAATTCGATTGATGCAAGTTGCATACCTAAGCAAATTCCTAAGAATGGAACTTTGTTTTCACGAGCATATTGAATCGCAACGATTTTACCTTCTACACCACGATCACCGAAGCCACCTGGTACAAGGATACCATCTGTATCGCCAACTAATTCTTTTACGTTTTCTGCTGTTACGTGCTCAGCATTTACCCATTTTACTTCTACATCTGTGTCGAATGAGTAACCAGCATGACGAAGTGCTTCTACAACAGAAATATAAGCATCTTGAAGTTCTACATATTTACCAACAAGAGCGATTTTTGTTTTCTTAGAAAGATTACGCACTTTGTTAACTAGAGCAGTCCACTCTGTCATATCTGCAGCTGGATTGTCTAATTTTAAGTGGTCACAAACGATTTGGTCCATATTTTGTTCTTGAAGAGATAATGGAACCGCATATAAAGTATCTGCATCGCGAGCTTCGATAACTGCTTTTGTATCAATGTCACAGAATAATGCAAGCTTGTCTTTCATATCTTGAGAAACAGGCATTTCTGTACGAACAACGATAATGTTTGGTTGAATTCCTAAGCTACGAAGTTCTTTAACACTATGTTGTGTTGGTTTTGTCTTCATTTCACCCGCTGCTTTTAAGTACGGGATTAACGTACAGTGAATGTACATTACATTGTCACGACCGATGTCGCTCTTAATTTGACGGATTGCTTCTAAGAATGGTAGAGACTCGATGTCACCAACAGTTCCACCGATTTCTGTAATAACAACATCCGCATTTGTTTCACGACCAGAACGATATACGCGTTCTTTAATTTCGTTAGTAATGTGAGGAATAACTTGAACTGTTCCTCCTAAATATTCACCGCGACGCTCTTTTTGAAGAACTGAAGAGTAAATTTTACCTGTTGTTACGTTGCTGTATTTGTTTAAGTTAATGTCGATAAAACGCTCATAGTGACCAAGGTCTAAGTCAGTTTCTGCGCCATCATCTGTTACGAATACCTCACCGTGTTGATATGGGCTCATAGTCCCTGGGTCTACGTTAATGTATGGATCAAACTTTTGAATCGTTACGTTTAAACCACGATTTTTTAAAAGTCTTCCAAGAGATGCTGCTGTAATACCTTTTCCTAAAGACGATACTACACCGCCTGTTACAAAAATATACTTAGTCATGAAAAAGCTCCCTTCTATTTTGCTGTTATATAATCACCGTTGCAAAGCGCAACGTATGTAGATAACACTGTATCCATCTTATTGTTAGACTCTTTCTATTTTCTAAACAAAAAACAAAAAAGAAAATTGCTCCCCTCATCACAAAAAGTAATAAGTAGGGAGCAATTTTCTTTTATATTTACACTTTAAAAGTATTATCGTCCTTTTTTAAAGAGCCCAAAAATGATTCTACATGGACGATAATGAAAAGTCAAGAACTACAGTTCTTCCTCTTCTTCTTCTTCAGTTTCGTCATACTCAAGTTCTTCTTCAGCGAAGTCGTCGTCATCTTCGTCTAAATCATCAAGATCGTCGTCATCTCCGTCTTCTTCTTCAAGAACCTTGTCCAAATCTTCTACATCATCATCTTCGTCTTCATTTACATCTGCATCGTCGAAGTCATCTTCATCTTCTTCAATGTAGTCGTCAAAACCGTCTTCTTCAACTTTACGTTTCTTCTTCGGTTTTGGTTGAGGCAAGATTTCTTCATCAATTTGCTCGTATGGGTACCAGCTGCGTAGCCCCCAACGATTTTCTCCTAAATTAATGAAACGTCCATCGATGTTTAAGTCTGTATAAAATTGTGCGATTTTCGCATTAACTTGCTCTTGAGATAGTCCCAGCACTTGAGCGATTTCTTGAACCAACTCGTTGAATGTCGTTGCTTGTTTTTTATCCCCTAAAACGCTATGTACAACTTCAATCATTGAACATTCTTTTAGCTCTTCTGGTGAATATTGCTTAAAATCCACTTATGCGGCACTTCCTTTCATCAAATATAACCTTATATATAACGGCCTGCTTAAAAAAATCCATACTATTCATTATAAACAAAAGTCGCACAAATATGCTACAAAAAAAACGGGAAACTTTTATAGGGTAGTAAAATTATAATTTGTCTGTTCCTTATTTCGGAAGCATATGGGCCCCTTGCAATACATACCTAATTTGCATTTCTGTATATTCTTCGAGCGTATACAGTTTTTGCAGCGCCCAGCGTCTAAATCCCCACATCTGTCCTTGTATAAAAATATTATGGGCAAGAAGCTGTATTTCTTTTTTATTTAATGTAAATGTTCCATTTTCCGTACACTGTTCTAAAATATTCTCGAACATTCCTACCATTTGAAACTCCTTTTCTAATACATACGGAAGTGATTCTTTCGGTAAAAAGCGTACCTCTTGATACATTATCAATACTTCTTCCTGTAATTCATCCATCACTTTAAAGTAATTCGTTATTGCTATCTTTAAACTTTCTACACTCCCTTTTTCTGTACAAACTACTTCCTCTAATCTTTCTTTTACATGTTCATAAATACTATCACAAACTAAATACAAAACATCATCTTTTGTACGAATGTACTCATAAAGTGTCCCTATACTAAATCCAGCCGCTTTTGCAATTTCTCTCGTTGTTGTACGCGGAAATCCTTTTTGTTTAAACAGTTGCACCGCACCTTTAATCATTTGCTCACGTCTTAACGCAACTAATTTTTCATCTTTCACCGATGCATGTACATTATGTTTAACCATTCCCTTCACCTCTCTCTATTATTTTTTGGAAGGAAAAAGCGTAGGAAAATACCTACGCTTTCGTTCCTACTTCGTTAACATACGAGAAATTACAAGCCTCTGAATCTCTTGTGTTCCTTCATATATTTGTGTAATTTTTGCATCTCGCATATAACGCTCTACTGGATAATCTTTCGTATAACCGTAACCACCAAATACTTGCACCGCTTCAGTCGTCACCCTCATCGCTGTATCTCCTGCAAATACTTTTGACATCGCTGACTCTTTTCCATACGGAAGCCCTTCTGATTCAAGCCAAGCCGCTTGATATGTTAAAAGGCGTGCCGCTTCTACATCTGTTGCCATATCCGCAAGTTTAAAGCCAATCCCTTGCTGCGCCGCAATTGGTTTTCCAAATTGATGGCGCTCCCTTGCATATTCTACAGAAGCATCTAAAGCCCCTTGTGCAATACCAACAGCTTGCGCCGCAATACCGTTACGACCTCCATCTAATGTTTGCATCGCAACTTTAAACCCTTGCCCCTCTTCTCCAAGTAGATTCTCTACAGGAATACGGCAATCTTCAAACATAATTTCAGTCGTTGGTGAAGAGCGAATCCCTAGCTTGCTCTCCTTCTTCCCAACTGAAAATCCCGGTGTATCACTTTCTACAATAAATGCACTCGTACCGCGCTGCTTTGATTCAGGATCAGTTAGCGCAAAAACAACGTAAATATCAGCAATACCGCCATTTGTAATGAAAATTTTTGATCCATTTAAAATATAATGGTCTCCATCTCTCTTTGCGATTGTCTTCATTCCACCAGCATCCGATCCAGATCCTGGCTCCGTTAAGCCGTATGCACCAATTTTCTTTCCTTCAGCCATCGGTCGTAAAAACTTTTGCTTTTGCTCTTCCGTCCCAAATTTAAAAATTGGCCATCCTGCAAGTGAAGTATGCGCGGACAGTGTTACGCCTGTTGAAGCACAAACGCGGGATAATTCTTCAATAGCGATTACGTACGCTAAGTAATCGCTTCCAATTCCACCGTACTCTTCAGGCCACGGAATACCGGTTAAACCAAGCTCTGCCATTTGATCAAATAATTCTCGATCAAATCGCTCTTCCTCATCACGCTCAGCTGCTGTTGGTGCCACTTCATTTTTAGCAAAATCTCGAACCATTTTTCTTATCATTTCATGTTCTTCTGATAGTTTAAAATGCATCTCCGTCTCCCCCTCGCCCTTTTATAAAGCACGGCTAATAACAAGTTTCTGTATTTCACTTGTTCCTTCATATATTTGCGTGATTTTCGCATCACGGAAAAATCGTTCTACTGGATAGTCTTTCGTATATCCGTAACCACCAAACACTTGCACCGCCTCAATCGCGACTTCAACCGCTGTCTTAGAAGCAAATAATTTCGCAATAGATGCTTCTTTACCGCATGGTAATCCCTGTGCCATAAGAGATGCCGCTCTATATACGAGTAACCTTGCTGCTTCGACACTTGTTGCCATATCTGCAAGCTTGAAGCCAATCCCTTGCTGCGCCGCAATTGGCTTCCCGAATTGCTCTCTTTCTTTTGCATAATCAATTGCACAGCCAAGCGCCGCTTCAGCAATTCCTAACGCTTGCGCACCGATTCCAATTCGCCCAACATCTAAATTCGCCATTGCCACCTTAAATCCTTGTCCTTCTTCCCCAAGTAAATTCTCAGCTGGCACTTTCATATCTTCAAAAGTAAGTTGTACTGTACGAGAACCGAGAAGTCCCATCTTATGTTCATCTTTTCCAATGATTAAACCAGGTGTATCTTTCTCTACTATAAATGCAGAAATACCACTTTTTCCTGCCTCTGGATTTGTAGAAGCGAATACAATGTATGTACTTGCTTCACCACCATTTGTAATAAACACTTTCGATCCATTAATAATATAATGATCACCTTTTTTCACAGCTCTTGATTTCAAACTCCCTGCATCTGATCCTGCATTTGGCTCTGTTAAAGCAAATGCACCTAAATATTCCCCAGTTGCAAGTTTAGAAACATATTTTTTCTTCTGTTCTTCTGTTCCGAAATATAAAATCGGATTCATTCCAACTGACGTATGTACAGCTAAAATTACACCAACTGTTGCACTTACCTTTGAGATTTCCTCAATTGCTAGAATGTAAGATATAAAGTCCATTTCTGCCCCACCGTATTTTGCAGGCGCTGGAATACCCATTAATCCAAGCTCACCCATCTTTTGCAAAATATCTTTCGGGAACACCCCTTGTTCCATACTAGGAACAAAGGGAGCTATTTCTTTCTGTGCAAAATCCCGAACCATTTTCCTCATCATTTGCTGATCTTCATTAAAACGAAAGTTCATATATTCCGCCTCCATTTGCTATATATCCTTTAAATAATTTGGTAAGACCACTATGTTGTAACAAAGGGGGCATTTATTCGTAAACGTAGAATCCACGACCTGTTTTACGCCCCTAACCATCCTGCATTCACATACTTACGTAATAACGGACATGGGCGATATTTACTATCTCCTAATCCTTCATGCAACACTTCCATAATGTATAAACACGTATCTAAACCGATAAAATCGGCGAGTGTCAAAGGCCCCATCGGATGGTTCATACCAAGCTTCATGACTTCATCAATTGCTTCTTTCGTCGCTACACCTTCATATAACGTATAAATTGCTTCGTTAATCATCGGTAGCAAAATACGATTTGATACAAAACCTGGGAAATCATTCACTTCAACTGGTACTTTCCCAATTTTTTTCGTAATATCTTCAATTGCTTCATATACCGCATCATCGGTAGCCAAACCACGAATAATCTCAACAAGCTTCATAACTGGAACTGGATTCATAAAGTGCATACCGATTACTTTTTCCGGACGCTTCGTTACCGCTGCAATTTCTGTAATTGGCAGAGATGACGTATTCGTTGCTAAAATTGCGTGTTCTGGAGCAATTTCATCTAGTTTCGCAAAGATTTTCTTTTTAATATCCATTTTCTCAACAGCTGCTTCAATAATAAGATCCGCTTCTTTCACACAATCTAAATCAAGCGTTACTGTAAGACGATTTAATGTGGCTTCCTTCTCTTCTTCCTTCATACGTCCTTTTTCTACTTGGCGTGCTAAGTTTTTCGTAATGATAGCCAATCCTCTATCTAATTGCTCTTGCTTTAAATCTTGTACCTTCACGTCATATCCTGCCATTGCACATACTTGTGCAATTCCTGATCCCATTTGCCCTGCACCAATTACAACAATGTTTTGTACACCCATTTTTCTTCCCCCTTAATTGTTAATAAATTTTATACCCTCGAACTTTAATTAGTGAACTTCAATCATCACTGCGTCCCCTTGACCGCCACCGCTACAAATCGAAGCAATTCCAATTCCACCGCCGCGCTGCTTAAGTGCATGGATTAGTGTAACGATAATGCGCGCTCCGCTTGCTCCAATTGGATGTCCCATCGCTACCGCGCCGCCATTTACATTCAATTTTTCCGGATCAATTCCTGCGATTTCTGTACTTGCAATTGCTACCGCTGCAAAGGCTTCATTAATCTCGAATAAATCAATGTCTTCAATTGTCTTTCCTGTTTTTTCAAGCAATGCGTTAATTGCATAACCTGGAGTTCTTGGGAAATCTTTAGATTCCACTGCAATTGCTGTATGCGCCAAAATTGTCGCTAATGGCTTTCTTCCTTCTTGCTTCGCTCTGTCTTCGCTCATTAATACAAGTGCGGCACCACCATCGTTTAGTCCCGGCGCATTACCAGCTGTCACCGTCGCTGTCTTATCAAATACAGGTTTTAACTTTGCTAACTTTTCAATCGTTGTATCTTCACGTGGCGCCTCATCCTTTGCAACGACAATAGGATCGCCTTTTCTTTGCGGAATCGTTACTGGCACGATTTCCTCTTCAAAACGCCCTTCTTTATGCGCTGAAACCGCACGCTGATGGCTACGATATGCCCATTCATCTTGCGCTTCGCGAGAAATTCCATCTTCCTTTGCAACTTCTCCGCCATAAACGCCCATGTGTGTACCTGAAAATGCGCATGTTAAACCGTCAGCAACGTTTAAATCAATAACTTCGTTGTTGCCCATTCTGTATCCCCATCTTGCTCCACGTAAAATGTAAGGACTGTTACTCATCGACTCCATACCGCCAGCTACAATCAGTGATTGATCGCCAGTACGAATAATCTGATCCGCTAACGTAACCGCACGAAGCCCTGATGCACAAACTTTATTCACTGTTTCCGTCTGCACTTCCCAAGGGATTCCAGCAGCCCTCGCAGCTTGGCGCGATGGAATTTGTCCCTGCCCACCTTGAATAACCGTTCCAAATATAACTT
Organism: Bacillus cereus ATCC 14579; assembly: GCF_000007825.1. Classification (NCBI taxonomy): domain Bacteria; kingdom Bacillati; phylum Bacillota; class Bacilli; order Caryophanales; family Bacillaceae; genus Bacillus; species Bacillus cereus. Next base: position 5,252,267 of record NC_004722.1, read on the forward strand.
CTTCAACATCACTAGCCGCAACATTTGCTCTTTCAAGTGCTGCTTTAATTGCAATTCCTCCAAGTTCCGTCGCTTTTACATCCTTTAAAGATCCTCCAAATTTTCCAACTGGTGTTCTTGCAGCACTTAAAATAACTGTTTTACTCATGTTTCTTTCCCCCATTTCATTTTTTAACACTGAGCGCTCGCTCGGTATCCCTACGTTGAGAAGAGGTGCAATCATTGCACCTCCTTCTAAAGTTGTATACATTCTTACAAACTACATTGCTTCTTTTTTCTGTCCGATAACAGATCGTTCTAAAATCTCTGTCACATCAAGAGTTTGAACTTTCTCTTCTACCTCTTTCGCTTTCGTTCCATCACTGATCATCGTTAAGCAATATGGACAACCTGTACCGATAATGGATGGCTGTACAGCTAATGCTTGTTCTGTACGAGCAACGTTAATACGAGAACCTGTTGTTTCTTCCATCCACATTAAGCCACCACCTGCGCCACAGCACATTCCAGTTTCACGGTTACGTGCCATTTCTACAAGATTCACTCCAGGAATCGCTTTCAAAATGTCACGTGGCGCTTCATACACTTCGTTGTATCTTCCTAAATAACAGGAATCATGGTACGTAACTGTTTCTTCAATAGCGTGAACAGGCTTTAAGCGCCCTTCTTTCACCCACTGAGCTAACAATTCTGTATGATGATAGACTTCTGCTTGCAAGCCAAAGTCCGGATACTCATTTTTAAATGTGTTATAAGCATGAGGATCAATCGTAACGATTTTCTTCACTCCTGCCTTTTCAAATTCTTCGATATTCTTTGTCGCCATCTCTTGGAATACAAATTCATTTCCGAGGCGGCGTGGTGTATCTCCAGAATTCTTTTCTTTATTACCGAGAATTGCGAATGAAATACCTGCTTCGTTCATTAACTTCGCAAACGATATCGCAATCTTCTGACTACGATTGTCGTATGATCCCATTGAACCAACCCAGAATAAATACTCGAATTCCTCCCCAGCTTTTGATTTTTCTTTTACAGTTGGAACTGTTACTTCGTCATCACCTTGGCGCCATGTTTCACGCTCTTTACGGTTCAGACCCCACGGATTCCCTTGACGCTCGATATTTGTCATCGCGCGTTGTGCTTCCGCGTCCATTTTTCCTTCTGTTAAAACGAGATATCGACGTAAATCAATAATTTTGTCAACATGCTCATTCATAACTGGGCATTGATCTTCACAGTTACGACACGTTGTACATGCCCAAATCTCTTCTTCTGTAATAACATCTCCGATTAAACTCGGATCGTAAGCGAGCGTTGTAGACGCTGATTCTTGTTGTCCTTTTCCAGCTGCCATCATCGCTAACTGATTTCCTTGTGTATTATTGAAGGCAACTACTGGAACCCACGGTGCTTTTGATGTTACCGCAGCTCCTTTATCAGTTAAATGATCGCGAAGTTTTAAAATTAAGTCCATCGGCGATAACAGTTTTCCTGTTCCTGTCGCCGGACACATATTTGTACAACGGCCACACTCTACACAAGCGTATAAGTCAATAAGTTGATTTTGTCTAAAGTCTTCAATTTTACCAACACCAAATGTTTCTTGCGTTTCATCTTCAAAATCAATCTTTTCAAGCTTCCCTGGGTTTGAAAGACGACCGAAGAATACATTAGCTGGTCCTGCAATTAAATGCGCATGTTTTGATTGTGGAACATACACTAAAAACGTTAACAAAATTAGTAAATGCACCCACCAAGAAAAATAGAACACTGAAATAGCTACGGTTTCATTTATCCCGCTAAAAACGTAAGCGATTGCAGAAGCAATTGGTTCACTCCATGAAAGCTCCTCGCCATGCCATATAAGTCCCATACCGTTACCAAGTAGCACAGAAATCATTAAGCCACCGATAAAGATAAGAACAAGACCTGATTTGAAGTTACGTTTTAAACGAACAAGCTTTTCTACATAACGTCTATGAAAAGCCCAAAATACTGCAATTAAAATAACAAGTGTGACAATTTCCTGGAAGAATGTAAATGCAGGGTATAGTGGTCCAAGTGGAAGATGTGATCCTGGTGCGAGTCCTTTCCAAACGAAGTCAATTGCTCCAAATTGGACAAGAATAAATCCGTAAAAGAACATAACGTGAATGATGCCGCTTTTCTTATCTTTCAGCAGCTTTTTTTGACCGAAAACATTGACCTTAAGGAGATCCCAACGCTCTTTAAAACGACGGTCAAATTCAATTTTTTTTCCTAATTGTATGTAGGCCATTCTCGTCCGTATAAGATATACAAACAAATATCCTGCATAAGCAATAACAGCAATGGCAGCCAGCCAATTAATGATCAGTAAGCTATTCATTTTTATGCTACCCCTCTCTTTGTAAGCCCTCTTTCTTTTTTGAATCTTCAAAAATATATAATTTTCTGAATTATATCCCCTATCCCCATTATATAATGAGTGAGCATTCAGTCAACAGTTTTTTGTTATAGAACAACACATTTTTTCATAAAGCTGTTTATTTCGGTGAAACTATAAAGTGAAACTTTAATCAGCAGGGGTGGTTCATCCCCCGCTGATTATTAGTTGAACCAATCGGGCTTTTACGGGCAGTTGATTTCCAAACTAGCTTCTGCTTATTCATCAATTTTTGAAATAGGAAGCTTACTGCCCGTTAAAGCGGGATAAAGTGAACCTTTAATCAGTACAAGATCTATCCTCTAAAGAAATTTATAATAACAGCCGTGCTACCCGTATCATTTGTAACACACTGAAGGTGAAAAGAATGCGAAGGAGGGAATTCACTAATGCTCTACTTATCTCTTTTGTTAATATCCGTTGCTCTTTGGATTACAATTGACCTTTCATACGGGAGACTTCTTCATTTAAAACGAGTAAGCTCTCGCACTTTCCCTTTACGTCAAAGTGATTTTCACCTTTATACATACGGGAAAGATTTGTATGACGCTTTATTTACTGATATAAAACAAGCACAGCATCACATTCATATTTTATTCTTCATTGTAAAAAACGATAAAATCAGTCGTGAATTTTTAAAATTGCTGATTGATAAGGCTCAGGAAGGAATTGAAGTACGACTTTTACTTGATCGATTTGGCAGCCATTCTTTATCAAACGAAGCTATTCGCTCCCTGCAAAAACATGGTGTATCTTTTTCATTTTGTCATAAGGTAAAATTTCCTCTGCCTTTCTTTTCTGCCAATCAACGAAATCATAGGAAAATTACAGTGATTGATGGGAAAACCGGCTATATCGGGGGATTTAATATCGGTGAAGAGTATCTAGGGCATAATGAATATTTAGGATTATGGCGAGACTACCATTTACGTCTTACAGGAGAAGGGGTTCAAGATTTACAAAAGCAATTTTTGCATGACTGGTTTGATGATACGAAACAAAATTTATTAGATGCTTCTCTTTATTTTCCAAAACAAAACCCAGGTACCATCCTGCATCAATTTATTCCGACTGATGGGGCTTATTTACAGCATACTTTTTTACATTTAATTAACGCGGCAAAAAAAGAAATCTGTATCGGTACACCATATTTCATTCCTGGAAAAAAAATTATGAATGCCTTATTAAAAGCAAGAGAAAGAGGGGTTCAAATCACAATTCTTGTTCCAGAAAAAGCTGATCACCCTCTTGTTCGAGAAGCCAAATTTCCGTACTGCCGAAAATTAATACAGGCGGGTTGCAATATTTATGCATTTCAACAAGGTTTTTTTCACGCCAAAATTATTATAGTAGACGATGATATTTGCGATATCGGAACAGCAAACTTTGATATGAGAAGTTTATATATTAACCATGAAATAAACTGCCTGTTATATAATAAACATTTCATTCAAACAGTAAAAAAGAAATTCCATGAAGATCTAGATAATGCATCTGTACTTTCCTATAGCGATGTAAACCCGCCTTCTCTTATCGATAGAGGAAAGGAATGGATTGGAACAATATTTGCTTTCTTTTTATAGGAAAGACAATGAATAAAAGAGGTGTATCTCATATGCTTATACGGTTTGGATATGTCTCACATGCAATGGCACTCTGGGACTGTTCTCCTGCCAAAACAATGACGTTTACAAGCTTTAAGAAACTCAGCAAGCAAGAGCGAGAAGACAAACTGTACCATGTTATAAGGCAAAATTTAGAGCACACAATACGTATCCTTCATTACAATATAGCGCATGAAATCCCACTATATCGCCTATCGTCTTCCATCGTCCCACTTGCAACACATCCCGAAGTCGAGTTTGACTATATTGGGGTATTCACACCACTTTGGCGTAAAATAGGGGCTTTAATTAAAGAACACAATTTACGAATAAGTTTTCATCCAAATCAATTTACGCTATTTACAAGCGACAAGCCACATATTACTACTAACGCTATTACGGATATGACTTATCATTATAAAATATTGGATGCTATAGGCATTGCAGATTCTTCTTACATTAATATTCATGTAGGTGGAGCCTATGGAAATAAAGAAAAGGCAATTGAGCGCTTCCATGAAAACATAAAAAAACTTCCTACACATATAAAAAAACAAATGACTCTTGAAAATGATGATAAAACCTATACAACCGCTGAAACTTTATCAATTTGCCAAAAAGAAAATATTCCATTTGTATTTGATTATCATCATCATATGGCCAATCTTTGCGAGGAACCACTAGAAGAGTTGCTTCCTGCAATTTTTGAAACTTGGTCACATACAAATATCTCTCCTAAAGTTCACATTTCCTCCCCGAGATCGGAAAAAGAATTTAGGGCTCATGCTGAATATATCGATTTAGAGTTTATTAAGCCTTTCTTACACATTGCAAAAAAACACAATCATAATTTCGATATTATGATTGAAAGTAAACAAAAAGACTTAGCACTATTCCAATTAATAGATGAACTTTCTGCTATAAGAGGAATTAAAAGAATAAGTGGTGCAATGTTACAGTGGTAAATTGTAACTTTGCACCATTTTTTCAAAAAAGTAATTTTTATAGTAAAAAACATCCTATTTTATATGCTATTATTTAAATTAGCATTCCCTCGAGATTCAACTTTATTGAAACGGAGTCATAATATGATTAATCAAAAAAAATATGTACAATTTGTCATAATATACATATCTATATTTGCTCTTTGGATACTCTTTATTCCAAATGAATCGCATATAAAGGAGATTGGAATTCTTTTCTTATTCTGTTTCGCTGCACTTTTTTCTTGTCACTGTTTATATAAAGCTATTAAGAGAATGAAACGCAGCGATAAACTATTTTGGATTTTATTACTATGTACTTGCCTATGTGGGTTAGTTATGGAGATAACCCTATTTCTTAGTTCACTTTCTATACATGATCAATCTATATTTTCATATAAAGCATTACCTTTTTTTATCATACAATATATTTTGCTCTTTGTTGGATTTGCTATAAAGTTTATAAAAAATTATTCTATTAAGGGGCTTTCTCAATTTTCATTCGATAGCATCTTTATTATTATTATGAACATTTATTTCACCTTAACTTTTATCTTAGACCTTTCAAGCTTCCGCATGTTAACAAAGGATACTTGGATTTTAATTGGGTATTTCATTGCACAATCATTAGTAATTTACGCCGTTATTAGCCTATATAGAAGAGAACAATATTCTTCTAGTAGAATTGCATTAATTATCGGTTTCACTATTATACTCGTATACGGTTATATTCATCTGTTTCAATTGAATTTTGGGATGAAAACTTCTGCTGAAATTAATTATTTAATACACACTGCTTCTATTTTATTAATTGGACTTTCTTCCATACTATATATTTTAGATAAACCAATGCAGCATGAAACGAAAACAAAATATTATCGATTCGATTATGTACGTTTTATACTACCTTATTTTAGTATAATTATTACTTTTTCTTTTATTATCATTCAACCTTGGGATGATAAATTCATGTTAATCGGTCTCGTATTATCACTTATTTTGTTATTCTTGCGGCAACTTTACATGTGGAAAGATAATCAAGCACTAATTCATACATATGAACAGTTGACTACACAACTAGAGGACGAAGTTGAAGAAGGTGCATTTGCATTATCAAAAAGTGAACAACGTTATAAATCTTTATTCGAGGACCATCCCGATGCCGTTTTCTCTTTAAATATGAATGGCATTTTTCAACAATCTAATAAGGCGTGCGAAAGCTTATTTACTGCCTATTATTGCGAAGTGGCAAGCTATTCTCTGGTACACTTCATTGATTCAAAAGACCACGAACTACTAAAGAAGGCTTTACAAATTACAAAGGAAGGTAGGCCACAAACGTTAGAAGTTCGTACAAAAGAACAAGAAGGCTATTATTATTATCTCCATATTACACTTATCCCTACTTTTATAAACAAAGAAGTGGTCGGAATGTTTGGGATAGCACGTGATATTACCACCTTATATGAAAAACAAAAACAAGTAGAACATTTAGCCTTTCACGATGCACTTACTGGATTACCAAATCGTCGAAAGTTCGAAAAAGATTTAAAAGCCATTTTAAATACAGCCCAAACTAACGCAAATGATGTCGCCGTCATATTCCTTGATTTAGATCGATTTAAAAAAATTAACGATAGACTTGGCCATGACGTTGGAGATTTATTATTAATTGAAGTAGCAAAAAGATTACGCGGTTGCTTGCGTTCAAAAGATATCGTCGCTCGCCAAGGTGGAGATGAGTTTACAATTCTATTACCAGAAATGTACTCAGAAAAAAGTGCAATTTTTATAGCTGAACAGATTTTAACTATTTTAAACAAACCATTCTTCATTCAAGGCGAAGAACTCTCTATTACACCAAGTATCGGAATTGCGATGTACCCTGATTATGGAACTGATGTAAATGAGTTAATGAAAAATGCTGATATGGCTATGTATCGTGCGAAAGCAAATGGAAAAAACAGATTTGTTTTCTTCTCAAAAGAAATGAGTATCGCTCAAAATGAAATTCAATTCTTAGAAGGTGAACTTTCAAAAGCATTACAACAAAATGAATTTTTCCTTGAATACCAGCCACAAGTAAGCACAAAAACAAAACAAATTATCGGTTTTGAAGCATTAATACGTTGGAAGCATCCAAAACTCGGTATCGTATCTCCTGCCCAATTTATCCCTCTAGCAGAGGAAACTGGTTTTATTATTGAACTTGGCAATTGGATTTTACGTACTGCTTGTTTAGAGGCAAAAAGATGGCATAATCAAGGTTTCTCTCACTTAAAAGTTGGTGTAAATTTATCTGTTGTTCAATTTAACCATGCAGATTTAATCCCAACTATTTCAAAGGTATTGGAAGAAACAGAACTGAAACCAGAAGCCACTAGATATTGAAATTACGGAAAGCATCGCAATTAATCAAAATCAATCTGTAGTTGCAAAACTAGAACAACTTCAAAATCTCGGTATTCAAATTTCAATCGACGACTTTGGAACTGGTTATAGTTCTTTAGCTTATTTAACAAAATATCCAATCAACACATTAAAAATCGCTCGAGAGTTTATTTGTGGAATTACAACTAGCCCTTTAGAAGAAGCAATTGTCTCTTCCATTATTACACTATCAAAACAACTAAATTTAGAAGTGATTGCAGAAGGTGTAGAAACGGAAGAAGAATGGGAATTTTTACATAAACAAAATTGTGATCACATTCAAGGATTCTTTATTAGCAAACCTGTTTCTAGTAAAGACGTTTGGATGTTACTCCATAAAAAAACAACCGCCTAAGTAAGACGGTTGTTTTTTAATATTCAAAAGGTAAATCTTTAGCTAATTGTACCTCTTGATCGTTATGAGAAATTATATGGCTTTTCTCTAATGCCGTATCGCCTAATGAAATACCCCATGCCATCGCTAACGTTAATAAACTACCAATAAGTAATTTCTTCATATTCCATCACCCACATTTTTTATTTTAATATATCATGAAAATTTATCTCTATTATATGCAATTATGCATACCCATTTTTTAGGATATTTATCTACTGATTTTATTTACGAGAGCTTCTTTATATGTATGCATTTCTAATATATCAAAAAAGAAGCTTGCCTTTTTATATGCATCTTCAACCTCTGCCCCATCGTACTCCAACTTCCCTAGGCATTCACCTCTTTGATAATATAGCTGTCCAATTAATGCCATACTATTAATTCGGCATGATATTTCAATCGCTTTATTTACTTGATAAAGTGACTCTTCATATTGATTATCTAAATATAATGCTTTCGCATGATTATATCTTACCTTCACTTCAAATTCTTCATTATCATGCAATACCTCTAATTGTTTTAATATATCTTCAAATAACTCAATACTCTTCTTAAAATAGCTATTTTCAGCATAAATATTTGCAATCGCATTTTCTATATAAAGATTTTGGTATACGTCTATTCCAGCTAACTGTTGATTTAACAATTTTTTTAATTCTAAAATACAATATTCGTAATCGATTTTCTTTAATATGTAAGCTGCTACATGATATTGCCATTGAAGAAATTGCTGGAATTCAGGATGATATTCTTCCTTTTTCAGCTCATTCCATACTTTATTATAAATTTCTTTATATCTTTTTTGCTTACAAAGCATAATGATTTGATCTTTAAACTGTTTTTTTCTTTCAATATCGGAATAAATGAGTACCTCATAAAAATGAATAATAGGAACTTGTAATTTTGCTGCGATACCTTGCAATATATCCATACTTGGGTATACCGCACCCGATTCAATTCTACTCACTTCCGATTGATGACATATATTATCGGATAACTGTTTCTGTGTTAATCCTCTCATCACCCTAATTTTCTTAATTTCACTTCCTAATTTTTCTGCGTGCATACTTACTCACCATCCCATTAGAACAATCTAATTTTTTGAGTTGTCATACCACTACAATAATGTGAATTCGACAATTTTTGATATGAAATAATGCATAATATATATAAAATTCGGCAAATTTTTCATACAATTCATCTCACATACAATAATAGATTAGGAGTGTTATAGATGAATTATAGAAAACTTGCTAGTGCTTTCGTTACATTCGGTCTTCTTTGCCCTTTATCAACAGAAGCTATTCATGCTCAAGAATTAGACAAAAGTGCAGTCAAAGTTGAAATTGCTCAGCCTGGTTTAACAATCGGGAAATTAACACAACCTCAAAATGATACGAAAGAAAATATTGCTAAAAAGTATTTAAAAGGTGAGGTAAATGGGGCGAAAGCTCAACAAGAACAAGTCACTACTGAAAAAAATGTAGATTTCCAACCTACAAATAAAGAAACCAAAGAAAATCAAACCGAAGTTCGCCTTGCACAAACATATAAAAACTATAAAGTATATGGCCAAGATCTCATTGTAAAAGTAGATAAAAATGGAGTAATCACAACTGTTAGTGGTAAAGTTGTTCAAAATTTAAATCAACAACCTAATCTTACTATAACAAATTTTTTGTCGAAAAATGAAGTAAAATCTAAATTACGCGATATAGTTCAAATTCCAAGCGATGCAGTTGAGACAGAATTCTCTAGCGAAACCGTTGTTTATAAGAAAAAAGATGGCTATTATACATTCGCAACTGTTATTACATTTACTTATGAAAACAATGAACAAATTATAAACGGCAATGCTATCGTTGATTTAAAAACTGGAGAAGTACTTTTCCAAGAAAAGTTCATTAAAAACAAAGAGAATAAGACTATAAATCAAGTAACATCACCTAGATTATCCCCTGCAAGTGAGCCAGGAACTGGGAAAAATGCACTTCAAGAAAACATCTCTTTCAATATTGCCAAAGGAACTGATGGAAAATTTTATTTAGCGGATTTATCACGCGGAAATGGTATTTATATTTATAATGCAAACTACGCCGATTCCCTTGGAGGATATAGTCAAGCTGGTTATCCAGGGACACTAATTTCAAGTAGTACTCCTAATTTTGCAGATAAAGAAGCCGCGGGCGCTATGAAGAACATGAGTGATATTTACGATTACTTTAAGAAAGAACATAATCTAAAAAGTTACGACAATAAAGATTCAAAAGTTGTTGCTAGTGTACACGGTTTTGATTCTACTGAAGTTAGTGATGGTGTAAAAGAAGACTATGTAAATGCATTTTGGCATCCCGCTTGGAACCAAATGGTATTTGGTGATGGTTTAGACGGAAAACTAACATCCGCTCTTGATGTAACAGCTCATGAATTTGGACATGCTGTATTCAGTGGCACGACGAAAAATAAAGTCGTGAGATATCCAAGCGCTGAAACATCTGCACTAAACGAGGGATTAGCGGATTTCTGGGGTACACAAATCGAATATTACGTAAAGAAAGATAAAGGAAACTGGATTATGGGCGATACATTAGGTGGCCTAACAATTCGTGATATCCCAAGGGAAATTGGTGACGGCGGTCATAAACTATATACAAATTTACAAGATTTCTATAACGATGGTAATAATCAAGAATCACACGTGAATTCTGGTATTATCAGTCACGTATTATATCAATTAGCTGAAGGTAAAACATATAACGGTGTTGCTGTTCAAAAACAAGGAAATGAAAAAGTAAGTAAAGTTGTTATGCGTGCATTGCAAAATTATGCAACTTCCGCTGAAGACTTTGAATCACTTCAATCTCATATCGTACAAGCTGCCAAAGATTTATATGGCACTGCCGTATCAAATGAATTTGCAAAGGCATTTGAAGCACACGGTTACAAACCGTTACAAAAAGTAAATCAAGTAATAGAAGTACAATAATTATAAAAAGAAGGTTACCTCTCATAGGTAACCTTCTTTTTATATCCAACCCTTTTCTTCCGCAATTGTAATTGCCTCAATTCTATTTTTCGCATCAAGCGTTCGCTAATACTTCAGAAATATAATTACGTACTGTACCCGGCGAAAGATAAAGTGCCTTCGCAATTTCGTTTGCCGTCTTTCCTTCTTTCGCAAGCAACAGTACTTCCTTTTCGCGATCTGACAACGGATTTTGCTCCTGCCATAAGCCAAACATTAAATCTTGGGAGACCTCTCGTTTCCCCTTCATTACATTACGAATTGCTGCCGCTAAATCTTCACTTGGGCTATCCTTTAATAAATAGCCGTGCACACCAGCTTTCATTGCTCTTTCAAAATATCCCGGCCGTGCAAATGTTGTTAAAATCATTACTTTGCATGATGATTTTTCTTTCTTTAAAGTCTCAGCGACATCCAATCCACTTTGAATCGGCATTTCAATATCCATAATACTTACATCTGGCTTTAACGATTCAATCAATTCTAACGCCTCTTCCCCGTTCGCAGCTTGCCCAATTACTTCGATATCATCTTCTAGATCAAGCAGGGCCCCTAATGCACCACAGCAGGGCCCCTAATGCACCACGAAGCATCCGCTGGTCTTCTGCAATAATAATTCGAATCATGCCCTCACCTCATCTTTTCCTGTTCTAATAACAACTGGAACTTTTACCGTTAATAACGTCCCTGGATTGATTGTACCTAGTTCAACAAATCCATCAATAAGAGCAATTCGTTCTTTCATGCCGCGAATACCATTTCCATCATGATTTTGATCTGTTAAACCGATTCCGTTATCTTCTACTTTCAAAATCAGTTCACCTTGTGATTCTAATACAGAAACTGCGCACCGCGTTGCCTTACTATGTTTTACAACATTTGTAACGGCCTCACGTAAACACATCCCGACAATATTTTGTTCAATTGGTGATAACGAGCTCGATCTTGCTTCTTGCCTCACTTCTAATTCAATATTAGCTGCTTGTAAGATCGCTTTTATTTGCTCTAGCTCTTCTTCTACCGTAATCATACGCATATCAGAAATTAATTCTCTCAGCTGTTTTAAGGCTGTACGAGACGTTTGTGTAATTTCCTTCGCTTCCGCACTTGCACGCTCTGGATTTTTCACAATTAACTTCTCTACAAGCTGGCTTTTCAAAGTAATAAGAGATAACGTATGCCCTAATGTGTCATGAAGATCTCTTGCAATCCGCTGCCGTTCTTCACGTTTTACTAAGTCTTTAATTTGCTCGTTCGCCTGATCCAATTGATTTCTTAACATCTTTTTCTGATTAAAATTGCGCATACCAAATGGCGTAAGAATCATTAAAATAAACATTGGAACGATATTTACTAAACTTGTAGTTGTTAGTTGATTCATATTTACAAATAAAAATGCTCCAAGCATGATAACTAACGAACATAACAGCACTCGAAATACTTTCTTATTTGGCGCAAATCCCATCGCACTTGCTGTGAAAAAGCCAAAAAATATCATAAAAGGATTATAAAATAAAGCAAATAAAAAGATGAGTACCATTTGAATACACGCCCAAAAAACAAACGTCCTCTGAACAAAATAAAGCTGACGGTATGTGACGATAAAAATTATCAACATACCGCTTCCTATTACAAGCTTCCATCCTGATGCCTGCGCTAAGTGATAAATTGGAAATAATAGATAAACAAACCACATATACGGGAAGAATCCCATATGTTTCGGAAAAATCTCAATCCTCTTCTTCTCTATCATTTATACCGCTTCCTGTCTTTTTCTTATATATATTGATACTACAACAAATATAAGGAAATAACCTCCTAATACCGCGATATTTTCCCATCCAATTGATTTTCCAGCTACAATATCCCACGCACCACTTCCGAAATGGTATGTCGGTGTCCATTCACCAATCGTTCTTAATATTTTGGGGAATACTTCAATCGGCATCCATAACCCGCCAACTATAGCTAAACTCATATTTAAAATATTTGCTAAGCCAGCAGCTGCGTCCGCCTTCTTAATGGAACCTATTACTGTTCCTAACGCTAAAAATGGTGTTACCCCTAACAATAACCATAATCCCGCACCAATCCATTGCCCTATCGTTAACTCAACATGATTAATTAGTATCCCTGCAATAAAGATAACTAATATTGAAAAAGCATTTACTACTGTTTGAGCGATAATTTTTGCTGTTAAATATGCTCCCTCTGGAAGCGGTGTAATTTTTAGAAGATGTGTCCATCCTTGCCCTCTTTCCTGAGAAAGTCTCACACCGAAACTAAAGAGTGCAGTCCCTACAATACTGAAAGTTGCCATCGAAATTAAATAATGTGCTTTCCACGCATCTCCGTTTTGTGGTACTTGAACAACATTTGTGAAAATGTAGTAAAACATAACAGGCATTAATAATGAGAAAAAGATAAATAATTTATTGCGGAATGTACGTAAAATTTCTATTTTGCATTGCATCCATAATGCTCTCATGCGATTTCCTCCTTCTGATTTGCGACAAACTGTTCAAATGCTTCATCAAGACTTCCACGTTTAACTGAAACATCTGTTACAGGTAAACTCTTTTGATAAATGGCTTTTAAAGTTGCATCCGTATCCTCCGTTGTTAAAATGAAGCGTCCTTCGCTTGACTTTACTTCTGTTACATTTGGTAATTCCTTTAGTAATTTTGTAGGAATGCTTTCCTTCGAGTAAAATGTGATTGTTTTTCGCGAAATCGTCGCTTTCATTTCGTCTGGTGTACCATCTGCGATAATCTTTCCGTTCGCAAATAATAAGATACGATTTGCTAAAGCATCTGCTTCTTCTAAATAATGCGTCGTTAAAATAATTGTTTTCCCTTCACTTGCTAACTTTCGAATCGTTTCCCAAAACATTCTTCGAGACGTAATATCCATTCCGACTGTCGGCTCATCTAAAAATAACAAATCTGGATTTCCCGCAAGTGCAAGCGCAAAATTCAACCTTCTTTTTTGCCCACCTGATAACTTCTCACATCTTTGCTTTCGCTCTGATTCTAAATTTGATAACTGCAGTAACGTTTCTATCGCTATAGGATTCGTATAATAACTACGGAATAACTCGATTGCCTCTTCCACCGTAATACTATCAATGACACTTACTTCTTGCAGCATCGCACCGAGGCTATTACGAACATCTCTATGCTTTGGACTCTTTCCAAATATAAAGACCTTACCTTCTGTTGGGTCCTTTAATCCAAGCATCATCGACATCGTCGTTGTTTTCCCCGCACCATTCGGACCAAGTAACGCTACTATTTCCCCTTTATTTACATGAAATGAAACATTATTTACTGCGTTTTTATGTTTAAATGTTTTAGAAACACCATTTACTTCAATAATCTTTTCCATCTCTCCACCCCCGCTGTTTCTTATATTTACATTGTATTACTTGGAAAACTTAGGAAACAGTATAATGCGTCATGACATCGATATGACAATTGTCATGTATTCTTTATGAGAGGAATCAACCCGCATACCGCAAGCGAGTAGCAGGACGAAAATAAACATGATACAATCGGATAAGATATATATTCGAGGAAGGACAGTGGTTTTCATGATTATTCGTAATGAACAAGATTTAGAAGGCTTACGAAAAATCGGCCGCATCGTTGCGCTTGCACGTGAAGAAATGAAAAAACAAGCGAAGCCAGGTATGACAACGAAAGAGCTTGATTTGATCGGTAAAAAAGTATTAGATGAGCATGGTGCTATTTCTGCACCTGAAAAAGAATATGATTTCCCAGGTGTAACTTGCATTAGTGTAAATGAGGAAGTTGCTCATGGTATTCCAGGAGATCGCGTATTAAAAGAAGGCGACTTAGTAAACGTCGATGTATCTGCTGCACTTGATGGCTATTATGCAGATACAGGTATCTCATTTGTTCTTGGAGAAGACGAAGCAAAAGAAAAGCTTTGCCAAGCAGCGGTTGATGCATTTTGGGCAGCAATGAAAAAGGTTAGAGCTGGCTCAAAACAAAATCAAATTGGTCGTGCTGTTTCAAACTTCGCACACAAAAGTGGATACAATGTTATTCAAAACTTAACTGGTCACGGCATTGGTCTTAGCTTACATGAAGCACCAAATCACATTTTAAGTTACTATGATCCAATGGATAATGCGCTTCTAAAAGACGGTCTTGTTATCGCTGTAGAACCGTTCATCTCTATGAAAGCTGATCATATTATTGAACGTGGTGACGATGGCTGGACATTCGTTACACCTGATAAAAGTCTTGTTGCACAATGTGAACATACGGTTGTCGTAACGCGCGGCGAACCAATAATTTTAACAGAAATCTAATACCAAAAACGGCTGTTTTGTAGATTTATTCCACATAAAACAGCCGTTTTTATTTTTGGGAAAATATGTGAACTACTGTTGAACTCTTTATCATTTAAGTATATAATCTTTAGCGGAGGTTACTTAAGCTTATCTTTACTAAAAAGATATTGTAACTAAAAACACCTTCTTTCTTATTGTTTAAACAGTCTCAAAAATGACCGTAGTAACGTGTTAGTCGAATATTATGTAATTCTTATATTCCTCTAACAATGTAAGAAACTATCATCTTTCAACTTCGGTCCACTAATCGCACAACTCTCTTTAGACAAAATAAATGACTATTTTCAAAGTACGTATTGTCTTCATTCTGACCAAAACCAACCCTATCTAGCTTTTTATCTCCACATAACTTTAAGGCAAAAATAAGCCTTCACAAAGGGATACACTACATTGGTTAGTATGTATCGTAAAACTTACCTTTATAACCATTCTTTTTTACTAGATATACATGAAAACTATCTCACATATAAAGGTCTGATATCATTCTTTATATCAGTATTTTTTTCGACATTTTTTGTCGAATTGTGTATATTTCCATAGAACTGTGTAAATATACATTTTGTTTTACGTTAAACAATTTTACTTTGAACATAATCCTGTTTGTCTGAGAACGCGTATAGAAACGGAGGGATAGCAAAAATAAATAGCTTATAACAAATACTTTTAATATTCCATTTGTTCATGTGGAATAAGTCCCCAATGGACAAATGAATGTTCAGAGGAGGAAAAATGAAAAAAATTTTCAATGTATGTTTAATTGTATTCGTACTATTTTCGCAACTTGCTAGTTTTCCATACAATCAAGTAAAAGCGGAAACCTTAACAGGAGATTCCTTATTTGACACTGTTGAAATGAAAGATGCAACGAATCATATTATTGACGAAGCATTAAATCCTAAAAACTTAATAAATGCAGGATCAATCATTCACCTAGAATATGCTTGGTCAATAAAAGATCATCAAATTGCACAAGAAAAAGATGCAACAGTTCTTCAAATACCTAACGCATTAAAAGTAAAAAATGACCAACAAGGAAACTTGATGGCAGATCAACAAATTATTGGTCAATATTTTGTTACGGCAAACGATAACAAAATGAAAATAGTCTTTAACGATTCAGTAAAAGATTCAAAAGGTGTTAAGGGAAAAATTAAATTTGACACTGTATTCAATCCAGATTTAAAACCTGGCATAAAAGCCGTCCCACTCACTTTCCCTCTAGGTACAGTAGCTAAGACTATCTCAGTTCCTGTTCAAGTAGATAACCCTACTTCACCTACTATTAATAGTGATGATGCTAAGCAGACTACCGAAGAGCAAATGAACGGTGACGCACAGCAACCTACTGAACAGCCAAAAGATGGTGAAACACAGCAGAAACCTGCGGAACAACCAAAAGACGGGAATCCTCAGCAGCCTGCGAAACAGTCAAAAGATGGTGAGACACAGCAGAAACCTGCGGAACAACCAAAAGACGGGAACACTCAGCAACCTGCGGAACAGCCGAAAGACAGGAATCCTCAGCAGCCTACTGAACAGCCAAAAGATGGCGGGACACAGCAACCTACTGAGAACCCTGGTGATAACACAACAGGGCAACCTGTTGAAAATCCAGACCCATCACCTAAGCAAATTAAAGAAAATATTTTAACAAGCGTAAAATTAACAGATAAAGACGGAAAAAACCATTTAATGATACAGATAATCGTCCAAATCCTGATTCTGCTGCCAATATCGATTTTACATGGGAAGTTTTAGAATCATTAAAAGTAAAAAAGGGAGATTACTATATTTTCCAACTTCCGGAATATTTTATCGTCCACAACACCATTACACAGCCTTTAGTTGATGGAACAGGACATGAAATTGGGACGTTCGTTGTTGACTTAAACGGAAAAGTAACTATGACTTTTAACGAGTACGTTGAAGACAATCCTAATATAGATGGTCATTTAAAAGTTGGTACGGAATTCAATAAAACAAAAATTAAAGGGACTACGGAACAAAAAATTCCTTTCCCAATTAAAGAACAAGACGTTATTATCGAGCTTGATTTCAAACCTAATGTAAAGAAATCTATGAATAAAAAAGGTATACCTGATAGACCGATTAATACGAATCAAATCAATTGGACAGTCGAAATGAACAAAACAAAAGACATTCTTACAAACGCTGTCTTCCAAGACAATATTCCAAATGGATCCAGTCTCAATGAAGATTCTATTAAGGTTTATGAGTTAGAAGTAGATATTAACGGGAAAACGACTCGTGGAGCCGAAGTTAGTAAAGAAGAATATACACTCACTTCATCCTCCGATAAATTAAATATCGCTTTTAAAAATGAAACGAAAAAAGCATATCAAATTGAATATGCGACAAAAATTACTGACGAAAGTGTTACTAGTTTCAAAAATGAAGCAAAAGTATCCAGCAAGAATCAAGGAGATGTATCCGCAAATGCAACTGTAACTGTTTCACGCGGTACACATCTAGAGAAAACTAGTAAATATAATCCAAAAACACAAACAATTGAATGGACAATTACTTTCAACGGTGACCAAAGAGATATTAAACAATCTGATGCGCTTTTAAAAGACATCTTGGACAAATCTCATAAAGTTGATGCAAGTTCTATCGTGGTTAAAAATGCTTCTTATGATAATAACGGAAAACTTGTTACAGGTGACAACGCCACAAACTTTACTGTAAAAGAAACCGATGAGGGATTTGATTTACAATTTAATGAAGATATTAATAGTGCCTATGTGATTACTTATACATCGAAAGCCAAGAATGATGTTATACAAGATGGCGAAATCGAAAATACAATTATTGCAGATGGAAAATGGAGTAAAACAAACAAAGTTACATTACAACAACAAAACATCATAAAGAAACATAATAAAAATGCAAACGATACAGATTACAATAAGAAAACAACGAAATGGACAATTATTGTAAATGATAACAATTACGTGTTAAATGATGCTGTTATCACTGATACGTTTGACTATAGTGGACTTACATTACAAAAAGATAGTTTCAAAATTACTGATGGATCAACTGAACTGAAATTAGACTCTGATTACACACTTGATGTAACAGCTGACGGATTCAAAGTAACACTAGCTGGTAGTTATAAGTCTAATATGGATAAAACTTTAACCATCACGTACACAACAGACTTTAATTACGAGACTCTATCTAAAAAGGATGATAATAAATCATTCAAAAATACAGCTGAGTTATCATGGAAAGATATAAATGGGAACGATAAAAATAGTAAATCTCATGATAGATTCAATCCTGACGGCTATACAAAAGGAAACGGATTTAAATACGGTTCTTACAATGCCCAAACGAAAGAAATCAAATGGGACATAGGGTTTAACTATAATAACAGGACTATTAAAGACCCTTCTATCGTTGACGTACTAGAAAACAATCAAAAACTTATACCAGACTCCATTGAGATTCATCATATGGAATTAACTGGTGGTGCAGACGGTTATAAATTAGGGGCACTTGTTTCCCCTGACGAATATACGGTAGAAAATGCAACGAAAGATAATAAAAATACATTAACGATTCATTTTAAAAATGAAATTAAAACAGCGTACCATATCAGCTTTAAAACTTCACTTGCAGGTGAAGAAATTAATAAGCGCTATGATAATTACGCCAAATTAAAAGATGGATCGGAAACTATCGCCAATATTCATGGTGCATTCGAGATCAAAAATGGTGGTAGCGGCGTTACGAAAAAAGCAAAACAAAATGACAAGTACATTGATTGGAGCGTTTCTATTAATGCAAGTCAATCAACGATTGAAAATGCTGTCGTAACAGACGATCCGACAGACAATCAAATTCTCGATGAAAAGTCATTCCACCTATATGGGACAACAGTAGCCGTGGATGGCACTTTAACGAAAGATACAACAAACGAATTAAAAGAAGGAAAAGACTATAAACTCAAAATAACAACAGACAACAATACGGGGAAACAACAATTTACAATTGAATTTCTTCATACTATTGATCGAGCTTATATTTTAGAATACCGTTCACTCATTAATGCAGATAATAATGAAAAGGTAAGCAATAAAGCGAAGATTACTGGTAATAGTTTGAAATTAACAGAAACTGAAAAAATTGAAGAAATAGTAGTTAAAGTATCTTCTGGATCTGGAGGCGGTTCTGCTACTAAGGGACGCGGAAACCTTCAAATTAAAAAAGTAGATAATGCAGATCCAAATAAAATTTTATCTGGCGTAGTATTTACTTTATTCGATCGCACAGGTACAACTGCTATTCGAACAATTACAACAGACAAAAATGGTATCGCTCAGTTTAACAACTTAAAACGCGATGAATATCTGCTCAGAGAAATGAAAACTCTTGATGGCTATGTCATTAGTAAAGAATTAAAAGCAGGTAAACTTGTTAAGCTTGGTGCAGAAGAAACTACAACATATACTCTTAAAAACGAGAAATTTGTTGGAAAAGTAGTACTTACAAAGACTGATGCTCATAACAAAGAAAAGCTTAAAAATGCAGTTTTCTCTCTGCTTGATCAAAACCATAATGTCATTCCTGAACATAAAGAATTAATAACAAATGATAAAGGACAAATTACTGTAGATAATTTAAAACCAGGAACTTACTACTTAAAAGAAATAAAGGCTCCTGAACATTATCAATTAGATGATCGACTTATTGAATTTACAATCGAGGAAGATCAAACAACAGTAATTAATAAAGAGGCCCAAAACAACTTGATTAGAGG
Organism: Bacillus cereus ATCC 14579; assembly: GCF_000007825.1. Classification (NCBI taxonomy): domain Bacteria; kingdom Bacillati; phylum Bacillota; class Bacilli; order Caryophanales; family Bacillaceae; genus Bacillus; species Bacillus cereus. The sequence continues at coordinate 5,272,304 of NC_004722.1, forward strand.
CTCAGTTATCCTAACAAAAGTTGATAAAGAGGGTAATACTTTAGAAGGTGCAGTATTTAGTGTACGGGACCGAAATAACAAAAGAATTCCTGGTTATACCAAATTAACGACAAATGGTAACGGACAAATCGAAGCGAAAAATTTACTTCCTGGAGAGTACCAATTTGTTGAAGAAAAAGCACCTGAACATTATGAAATAGATAAAAAACCGCTTAAATTTACAGTTGAAAAGAGCCAACAGAAAGCACTTACTGTTACAGCGACAAATCACCTCATTAAAGGTGGTGTCACTTTAACGAAAGTCGATGATGTCGATGGCACTGCCCTTGAAGGTGCTGTATTTAAAATTGTCGATGCGAATGACGAGAAACAAGTAATTCGTGAAAATATAAAAACAGGTTCAGATGGAAAAGTTACCGTTAAAGATTTAGAGCCTGGTGCTTATAAATTTATCGAAACAGAAGCTCCTAAGGATTATACGTTAAGTACAAACCCTATCGAGTTTACAATTGATAAAAGCCAACAAGCTCTTGCTACTGTTACGGCAAATAACAGCTTAAAAACGGGCGAGGTTGAATTATTAAAAGTTGATGAGTTTGGTGAGAAAAAACCACTAGAAGGTGCGGTATTCAAACTTGTCGATACAAATAATAATGACGTTTCCCCTCACACTAACTTAACTACTGATAAACACGGTAAAGTTAAAGTTAGTAACCTACGTCCTGGTACGTATAAATTTATTGAAATAGCTGCTCCTGAACATTACGTTTTACGAGCAGAACCTATTGAATTTACAATCGATAGAAGTCAGAAAGAAACTCTACTTGTGAAAGCTGAAAATGCTTTAAAACCAGGAGATGTTGAATTAACAAAAGTTGATGATATCGATGGTACAGCTCTTGAAGGTGCTGTATTTAAAATTGTTGATGCAAATGATGAAAAGAAAGTTATTCGCGAAAATGTAAAAACTGGTGCGGATGGTAAAGCTATCGCTACTGGCTTACGCCCTGGCGATTATAAATTTATCGAAGTAACAGCACCGAAGTATTACGACAAAAATACAAAACCAATTAAATTTACGATTACAGAAAGTCAAACAACTCAGGCTACTGTTACCGCTAAAAACAGCTTAACAAAAGGCGGTATTGAGTTAACAAAAGTGAATGCTGCAGATGAAAAGGAAACACTTGAAGGTGCAGTATTTAAAATCGTTAATAGAGATACTAATGAAGATGTTCGTACGGACCTTGTTACGAATAGTAAAGGAATGCTAGTTGTAGATGACTTACGTCCTGGTAACTATAAGCTTATCGAAACAAAGGCTCCAACTTATTACGATGTAAATGTAGAACCAATTGAATTTACAATCGAAAAAGGACAACAAAAACTCCTTCCACTTACATTTAAAAATAGTTTAACGAAAGGAAAAGTTAAACTTATTAAAGAAGATGATGTGGAAAGTAGTAAAGCTCTTGCCGGCGCTGTATTCACATTGCAAGATGCAACTGGCAAAGAAATTATGAAAGATTTAACAACAGATGATTACGGAGTATTAGTTATTCCTGATTTAGCACCAGGGGATTATCAATTTATCGAAACAAAAGCCCCTGAACATTATAAATTAGACAAAACACCTATTAAGTTCACAATTAAAAAAGGTAGTAAGGAAGATCTTCCTATCCCTGTTACTGTAAAAAACAGTTTACTTACAGGTGGCGTCACTTTAACAAAAGTTGATGATGTTGATGGCACTATTCTTGAAGGTGCAGAATTTATAATCGTTGACGCTCATGATACTAAAAAGGTAATTCGCAAAGGTTTAACGACTGATAAAAACGGTAAAATTTCTGCTTCTGATTTACGTCCTGGAGACTATCAATTTATTGAAGTAAAAGCTCCAAAAGACTATACCTTAAGCAAAGACCCTATTCCATTCACTATCGAAAAAAGTCAAAAAGAGAATATTACTGTTACTGCTACTAACAGTTTAAAGAAAGGTGCAGTAACATTAACAAAAATTGACGACATCGATCGTACGATGCTCGAAGGTGCAATCTTTAAGATTGTTGATATGAATGGTAAGGAAGTTCATACGAATCTTGTTACAGATAAAAACGGTAAAATTTCTGTTTCTGATTTACGCCCTGGAGACTATCAGTTCATTGAAACAAAAGCTCCTGAGCACTATGTATTAGATGAAACAACGATTCCATTTACAATTGAAAGAAGTCAAACGAAAGAGATCAATGTTACAGGCAAAAATGCTTTGAAAAACGGTAGCGTTGAACTAACAAAGATTGACGATATTGATATAAATACAAAACTTGCTAACGCCGTATTTAATTTATTAGATGCAGACGGAGAGCTAGTTAAAGAAGGCTTAAAAACAAATGATGAAGGTAAAATTGTTGTTGAAAACCTACGTCCTGGTACGTATCAATTCGTTGAAACAATTGCTCCTGAACATTACGATTTAGATAAAAGACCTATCGTATTTACAATTAAAAAGAGCCAAACTGAAACTCTTCATGTCACTGCTACAAATACTTTAACAAAGGGTGCAGTTAAACTTTCTAAAGTTGATGATGTTGATGGCACTGTTCTTAAAGATGCAGTATTTAAAATTGTTAATATGAATGGTGATGTAGTTCATAAAGACCTTGTTACAAATGAACAAGGAATAATCGAAATTAACGACCTACGTCCTGGTGATTACCAATTTATCGAAACGAAAGCTCCGAAGCATTACGTTTTAGATGAAACACCAATCAAATTCACTATTGAAAAAGGACAGAAGAAAGCTATTTCTTTAACTGCTACAAATAGCTTAAAACAAGGTAGTATCGAATTACTTAAAGTTGATGATTTAAACACTCAAACAAAACTTGCTGATGCGGTATTTAATTTACTGGATCAAGATGGCAAAGTACTTAAAACAGATTTAAAAACAAACAGCGAAGGTAAAATCGTTATCGAAAACTTACGTCCTGGTACGTATCAATTCGTTGAAATAACGGCTCCTGAACACTATGATTTAGACAAAAAACCAATTATATTTACAATTGAAAAAAGCCAAAAAGATATTGCTACCGTTACTATGAAAAATAGTTTAACAAAAGGCGGCGTGGAACTTTCTAAAGTGGATGACGTCGATGGCACTACTCTTGAAGGCGCAGTATTTAAAATTGTGGATATGAATGGTACTGTAATTCGCAAAAATCTTGTTACGAATCAACAAGGTAAAATTAGCGTTTCTGACCTACGTCCTGGTGATTATCAATTCATCGAGACAACGGCTCCGAAACACTACGATTTAAACAAAGAGCCGATTCCATTCACAATTACAAAGAGCCAAGCTGATCCTATCTCCGTTACAGCTACAAATAGCTTAACGAAAGGCGCTGTGGAACTTTCTAAAGTGGATGATGTAGATGGTACTGCTCTTAAAGATGCGGTATTTAAAATTACTGATCTGAATGGTAACGACATTCGTACTGAGCTTACAACAGATGTACACGGAAAAATTTCTGTTTCTGATTTACGTCCTGGGGACTATCAGTTTGTTGAAACGAAAGCTCCTGAACACTATAAATTAGATAGTACACCTATTAAGTTTACAATTAAGAAAAGCCAAAAAGAAAAGCTCCAAGTTACTGCTACAAATAGCTTAACTGAGGGTGCTGTAGAATTAGTAAAAGTGGATGATATAAATCCAGATACAAAACTTTCTGATGCAGTGTTTAACATCATCGATGCGAAAGGTAAAATTGTTCGCACTGATTTAACTACTGATAAAGATGGGAAGATTACTGCTACGAACTTACGCCCAGGAGACTATCAATTCATTGAAACGAAAGCTCCGAAAGATTACGATTTAAATAAAACACCTATTAGCTTCACTATCGAAAGAAGTCAACTAACTCACGCTTCTGTTACTGCTAAGAATGGCCTAACAAAAGGTGGCGTGGAATTAACGAAAGTTGACTCTATAGATAAGAAAGAAATGCTAGAAGGTGCGGTATTTAAAATTACTGATCTGAACGGTAACGACATTCGTACGAATTTAGTTACCAATAAAGACGGAAAAATCATCGCTAAAGACTTACAACCAGGAGACTATCAATTTATTGAAACAAAAGCTCCTAAACATTACGACTTAAATGAAGAACCAATTAAGTTCACAATCGAAAGAAGTCAAACAAAGCATGTCTTCGTTACAGCTATTAATAGCTTAACGGAAGGTAGTGTTGAGTTAATTAAAGTTGATGATGCCAAGCAAAACACAACACTTGAAGGTGCAGTATTTAAAATTGTTAATAAGGATGGACACGATGTTCGTACCGATTTAACTACTGATAAAAACGGCCGTTTAGTTGTGGATGAATTACCGCCAGGAGACTATGAGTTTATCGAAACGAAAGCTCCTGAACACTATGACTTAAACAAAACACCTATTAAGTTCACAGTTAAAAAAGGCCAAGAAAAAATCGCCTCTGTTACTGCTACGAATAGCTTAACTAAAGGCGCAGTTGAATTAACTAAAGTTGATGACATCGATGGTACTACTCTTGAAGGAGCAATCTTTAAAATTGTAGATATGGACGGCAAGGATGTTCGTTCTGATTTAACTACTGATAAAGATGGGAAGATTTCTGTTTCTGATTTACGTCCGGGAGATTATCAGTTCATTGAAACGAAAGCTCCAACTGGCTATGATTTAAACATTAAACCAATTCCTTTCACAATTACGAAAGGACAATCTCAGATTACCTCTGTTACAGCTTTAAATAGTTTAACAACAGGTTCAATTGAGTTAACTAAAGTTGATATTGATCACCATGGAACACTTGAAGGTGCCATTTTCAATATTTTAGACCAAGATGGAAAAATCATCCGAGAAGGTTTAAAAACAGACCAACACGGAAAAGTAATCGTAAATGATTTGAAACCTGGTAATTATCAATTAGTAGAAACACAGGCTCCTAAAGGCTATCAATTAGATGCATCACCAATAAACTTTACAATTGATAAAGCCCAAGCTACACCACTACAAATTACAGTTTCAAATAAAAAGATTGAATCTTCGTCAGGTGGAGATGACAAGCCAGTTACTCCTCCAAATAAAGAAGAGAACAAAGGCAATGAAACATCTGAGAAACACGAAAACGGAACTTCCGAAGAAACATCGAATAAAACAGATAACAAACAGCAAGATGATCGAAATACGGATAAACACCTTCCAAATACAGGTCATAAAGAAGACCCTACACAAACAGTAGGTATCCTTCTTCTACTAGCTGGATTATTAAGTATTTTGGCTACAAAACGCAAAAAAAATTATTAATAATTTTTTCACATCCAATCAATCTCTCAATTGATTGGATGTTTTTTTATACAAAAAGGACGATACATAAAGTATCGTCCTTTTAACGGGGTGAGGCTGCCCAAAAGTACGGAAAACCTTTGAACAGCCTCTTATTTTCATATGGATGCCTTACATATATCACTGATAATAATTATGAAATGCGGAAACATAATTACCATCAACTGATTCAAACATGAGAAATGAAACCCTACAGTGGTTCCATTTCTCTACATAATCTAAAGTTTGGGTACACTAGATTCATGCAATGTAGGAGCTTTCAGAGTAGAAAGCGAACCTTCGTTTAAAATGATAGCATACATATCTTCCTCAAAAATATGCAAATATGCATATATTGTTTTTATTTCTCAATGTCAGAATATTGAAAAACAAAAGACTCGAAGGTAAAATAAAGTCATTATCCGTCTTCTTTTGTCAGTCACAGAGAATAGAAGAATAGGAGAGGAAAAAATGAGAAAATCATTGAAACAAAAAATAGTAAGCTCTTTGCTTGCTGTATCACTCGCTGTTAGCTTAGCTCCAATTGGGCAAGCAAAAGCGGATTCCACGTCAGAGGTTACACAAACTCCATCTATTACAAAACAGATTGATCCAAACCGCGCGATTGAACATGTTCGTTTCTTATCTGAAACAATTGGTCCTCGCCCCGGTGGAACAAAATCCGAAGAATGGGCTTCTCGTTACATTGGTATGCAGCTTAAATCAATGGGCTATGACGTAGAATATCAACCATTTCAGGTGCCCGATCAATACGTTGGATTCATTGAATCACCACTATCAACAAAACGTAATTGGCAAGCTGGTGCTGCTCCTAATGCACTCATTTCTACAGAAGCTATTACAGCCCCCCTTATCTTTGTTCAAGGTGGGACAAAATTAGAAGATATTCCAAATGAAGTAAACGGTAAAATTGTTTTATTTGAAAGAGGAACGACAGTTACAGACTATAATAAACAAGTTGAAAATGCTGTTAGCAAAGGTGCAAAAGGTGTTCTTTTATACAGTTTAATTGGCGGACGCGGAAATTATGGACAAACCTTCAATCCCCGCCTAACGAAAAAGCAGTCTATCCCTGTCTTTGGTCTTGCTTATGCGCAAGGAAATGCATTTAAAGAAGAAATCGCTAAAAAAGGGACAACAATTCTTTCCCTAAAAGCGAGACATGAATCTAAATTAACATCTCTAAATGTTATCGCCAAAAAGAAACCAAAAAAGAGTACAGGTAATGAGAAAGCAGTCGTTGTAAGCTCGCACTATGATAGTGTTGTCGGAGCACCTGGCGCAAATGATAATGCTTCTGGAACTGGATTAGTATTAGAACTAGCTCGTGCTTTTCAAAATGTAGAAACTGATAAAGAAATTCGCTTTATTACCTTTGGTTCTGAAGAAACTGGATTACTTGGTTCGGATTATTACGTGAATAGTCTATCCCAGAAAGAACGCGACCGTATTTTAGGTGTCTTTAACGCCGACATGGTTGCAACAAATTATGATAAAGCAAAGAATTTATACGCTATGACACCTGATGGCTCTACAAACTTTGTAACAGACGCTGCCTTGCAAGCAGGTAAACAACTAAATAATGACCTCGTCCTACAAGGTAAATTCGGTTCTAGTGATCATGTTCCATTTGCTGAAGCTGGTATTCCTGCTGCTCTATTCATTTGGATGGGTGTCGATAGTTGGAATCCATTAATCTATCATATTGAGAAGGTATACCATACACCTCAAGATAACGTATTAGAAAACATTTCACCTGAACGAATGAGAATGGCATTAGACGTTATCGGAACAGGAGTTTATAACTCGCTTCAAAAACCTGTTCCTCAAACTGAACAGAAAGCTGCTTAATCATTTAAAAGACCACTGATTTTATCAGTGGTCTTTTATTGAGAAAAAATATATATGCATAAAAGCATATTTTATCCTACCCATTATCGTATACAATATTAACTGTAACAACACCGATTACAACTAATAAGGAGGCTTTTTCTATTATGAAAAAAATGATTTTAGCAGGTGCATTAACTTTAGCAGGAATTACTGGAGCTACTGCGTTTATTCCTGAAACAAAAGTCGCTGCTGCCGCTCAAGAACAAAGCTTTACAAAATTTTATTCTTTGCAAACTGGAGGTAGTTCTGAACAAGAACCTATTTTCCTTCAAAAAGGACAAGAACTAACAATTCATCCTAACAGCAAAACTCCTAGTTACAGTGTTTATGACTCAAATCATAACCTAATTGGACGTTATTCTGATGGTTACGGCCGAATTTTCACTGCAAAAACAGATGGAAATATGTATGTTCAATTTCATGCACCTTACGTTTACTATAGTCCTGTTAGTTTTTCCTGTTACTTATACTATTCAATAAAAAAGAGGTCCTTTATAGGGCCCCTTTTATTTCTCTTGCCAATTCACTTTTACGAATCCATCTTTCACTTTTAATCCGCTTATATTCAATACATACTCTTCATTTGCTTTTAAAGTAACTGTAAAACTACCTTTTTTCGATTCACAGATTTCCTTTAACTCTTTTATACCTTCTCCTCGTCTTTCATACACGCTAAAGCATAAGTTCCCTCGTTTTGCATCTGTCTCATAAGAAAATGTCACTTCTGTGTCCTTCTCATACTGAAGTTCAATATCTTTACCGGCAATATCCCATGATGAGAATTTCGCCTCGTAACTTGTCTCCCCTTGCTTCTCATTTTCTAAATATATATCTCCTGCTTTCCACGCGTCATCTAACGTTTGTGCAAAAGCAAAACCACTAAGTAATACAAACATTGTACTTGCCAATATCGCAACTAATGTTACTTTCTGTTTTTTAACAAAGTTCATCTTATATTCTCCTTCAACTTTCTTTTTACTTCTTCTTACCATATATAACAAAAAACCGATAAAAAATGGAAATATAACCGCTAAGACACTCCATCCTTTACTCATTTGATGTGCTTTAGCATCTGTATATACCCATGATGCAACACATATTAAAAGTGCTATAAAAGCTAAAAACATCGTCACTCCAGCTACTTCAAATAGTACAAACGGATTAGCGAACTCATTCATGTAATTTATACTCCTTCTTTAAAAATGACTGTATTACAACATATATCGGAATGTATACATGCATCATAATCACAATGGCTATTAACATAGGAATTTTATAATCCAAATGAGTGACAAATTGTTCTATAACAATTGTTAGCAAAACAATCCAAATGGTATGAATACAAATCATCCATTTCCTCTCTAACTTCTGAGCCTTTCGCACGCCCTGCTTCGTGTTATTTATTAGCTCTTCGCTTGGAGTTATCTCTTCTGCTAAACTGCTCTTTATTTTCTGTTCAAATTTATCTTCCTTCATGAACGAACCCCTCCAAATGTTCTCGCATTTTCTTTTTCCCATAATTAAGCCGATACTTTACCGTACCAATCGGTATATTTAATATTTCGCTCATTTCTTTATAAGAGTATTGTTCATAATAGTAGAGTACGAGCACGGTTTTATATTTTTCATTCAATAGCTGTATAACTTCCCGTATCATTTCCGCTTCCACTTTTTGAATAAATTCTTCTGATATATTCACATCATCTGCGAAATCTATTTCTCCACCATCCTCTTTATGAAACAAATCCAATATTCGATCTTTCCACCTTTTTTTCTTACGATAAAAATCATAAAACGTACGAACACAAATTGTAGTAATCCATTTTTTATAATTCTCCACGTAAGAAAGTTGGTGCCGCGATGAAAAAACTTTTATCCATGTCTCTTGAAAAATATCTTCCGCGTCTTCTTTCGTCTTTGCTAACTTATAGCATAAGGAATATATTTGCTTCTTATATATATCAATTAATTCTTCTACCTTTTCTTCCATCATAAGCCTCCTGTCATTTATATAAGACGACGCAAATTCCCTTTTTGTTTGATAAAATTTTATTTTTTTATTATCTCCACATAAAAAGGCAATCACAACATCGTGTGATTGCCTTTTATTTAAAAACGAAAGTCCGCTTCCGCTTTTCTTTATTGTCCAGCTCCAGCGGCTAGAATACTCGGTGGCTTCGCGCCTTCCTCCGAGGCAAAGTACGCCTCTCTGTCAGGAGCTCCATCCCCCTCCTATTCTAAACGAGCCGCTTCCGCTTTTCTTAATTACATTTTTTCTGGTGCAGATACTCCTACGATTGCTAATGCATTTTGAAGTGTAGTGCGTACTGCTTTCATTAACTCGTAGCGAGCTTTACTTAATTCTAAGTTATCTTGGTTTAATACTTTTTCTGCATTGTAGAAGCTGTGTAATGTTGCTGCTAATTCAAATGCATAGTTTGTAATACGGTGTGGTAAACGTTTTTGTGCTGCATCCGCAACTACTGCTGGGAATTCACCAAGTTTTTTCAGTAACTCTACTTCTTTCTCAGAAGTAACAAGTTTGTAGTTAACGTCTCCGCCTGTAGCTAATCCTAATTCTTCACCTTGACGAAGGATACTGCATACGCGAGCATGAGCATATTGTGCGTAGTATACTGGGTTTTCATTAGATTTTGATACAGCTAAGTCCATATCGAAGTCTAAATGAGAATCACCGCTACGCATTGCGAAGAAGTAACGCATTGCGTCCACGCCTACTTCTTCCATAAGCTCACGAAGTGTAACTGCTTTACCTGTACGTTTACTCATTTTCATTTTTTCACCGTTTTGGTATAGTTGTACCATTTGGATGATTTCTACTTCAAGTGTTTCTTTATCGTAACCTAACGCTTGAATAGCAGCTTTCATACGTGGAATGTAACCGTGGTGGTCAGCACCCCAAATGTTGATTAACTTATCGAAACCACGCTCTAATTTATCACGGTGATACGCGATATCTGGCGTTAAGTACGTGTAAGAACCATCGTTTTTAATTAATACACGGTTCTTATCGTCACCGTAAGTCATTGAACGGAACCAAGTTGCACCGTCTTCTTCAAAAATCTCGTCGCGCTCTTTTAATACAGCAAGAGCTTGATCAATTTTTCCGTTTTTGTATAATGATGTTTCTGAGAACCATACATCAAATTTAACACGGAAGCTTTCTAAGTCTTTTTGAAGTTTTGCTAACTCATATTTTAAACCGTACTCACGGTAGAATTCATAGCTTTCTTTTTCATCAGCTTTCGCATAACGATCACCGAACTCTTCTGCTAAACGTTTACCGATTCCAATGATGTCCGCACCATGGTATCCGTCTTCTGGCATTTCTTTCTCTAAGCCTAAAGCTTGCATGTAACGAGCTTCAACAGAAAGAGCTAAGTTATGAATTTGGTTACCAGCGTCATTAATGTAGTACTCACGAGATACATCGTACCCTGCTTTTGCTAATAGGTTACATAAAGTGTCACCTACTGCTGCACCACGTGCATGTCCTAAGTGAAGGTCACCTGTTGGGTTCGCAGATACGAACTCAACTTGTACTTTTTCACCTTTACCAGTATTCGTTTCACCGTAAGCTTCACCAGCGTTTACGATTGTTGGAATTAAATCTGTTAAGTAGCTATTATCCATATAGAAGTTAATAAAACCAGGACCAGCGATTTCGATTTTTTCAATAGAAGCTTTTGCTTTATCGAAGTTTGCAACTAGTTCTTCTGCAATCATACGAGGTGCTTTTTTCGCAACGCGTGCAAGTTGCATTGCCATATTTGTAGAGAAGTCACCATTTGTTTTATCTTTTGGAGATTCTAATACAACGTTTGGAATTTGTTCTTCTGTCGCTAATTCTGCCTTTAATACAGCAGCCTGAATTTCTTCTTTAATCAATCCTTTTACCTGTTCTAAGGAATTCATTATTTTGCCTCCTTCAAATTAATTGTAATAGTATATCTGCCAGCTTCTTGTTCACTTAGAAGCAATGCGTACGTTAAGAAGAGTTGTCCTTTTTTCTTTTCATCCGACCATTTAAAAAGAACGTTATCAGTCTTTGTTTGCAATGCAAACGTACCAAGTTCACTCGTATACGTACCAGTTGTCCATTCACCTTTCACATGCGTCTGACGCATAGAAACAGCACCTGAACGCATAATGAGAACTTGTTCATCTTGAATTTTAATAATTGTTTTCACTTCGCCTTGTTCGTTCGGCTCCTGGAATGTTACATATGTACCTTGACCTTTTACATAGTATTGACCATTTGCTTCAAAAGCAACGGTTTCCTTCCTCGCCCCTTCACGGATTTCTGTTACGAAATGAACGTGTACCGGCAAGCCTGCAAGTTGTTTCTCCACGTCTTGCACACCTTTCAAATGTTATAGATATTAAATACTACTTATAATAAATCACTTTTCCTATCATATCAAAAAAAGACTCTGTCTGTCTGCTGAAAAATCAGGAAAACTCCATTTCAAAAAATAATTCACTTCTACTTTATTTCATATGATAAAATATTTTTTAAATCTAAATATTCCTTCAATTAAAGAGGTGAATGTAGTGATACCAACAAAGTTAAAAAAGGGTGCTGAAATACGAGTGATTTCACCATCGTGTAGTTTAAGTATTGTTTCAAATGAAAATAGAAAACTTGCTATAAAAAGATTAACTGACATGGGCTTTCAAGTTACATTCTCAAAATATGCTGATGAGATAGATCGATTTGCTTCCTCCTCTATTTCTTCCCGCATTCAAGACCTCCATGAAGCATTTCGAGACTCTAATGTAAAAGCTATTTTGACTACACTTGGCGGATACAACTCAAATGGTTTATTGAAACATCTCGATTATGATTTAATTCGTGAAAACCCGAAATTTTTCTGTGGTTATTCTGATATTACTGCCTTAAATAATGCAATTTACGCAAAAACAGGGCTTGTTACATATTCAGGACCCCATTTCTCTTCGTTTGGAATGGAGAAAGGGCTCGGATATACAACCGATTACTTTTTAAAGTGCTTAACTTCTAATGAGCCTATTGAAGTCCTTCCATCTGAAACATGGAGCGATGATTCTTGGTATATAGATCAGGAAAATCGAGAATTTATTAAAAATGAAGGATATGTTTCAATTCAAGAAGGAGAAGCTACGGGAGATATTATCGGTGGCAATATGAGCACATTTAACTTACTGCAAGGTACACCATATATGCCAAATTTAAAGGAGAAAATTTTATTTATTGAAGAAGATAGTTTAACTGGAACATCTACTCTTAAAACTTTTGATCGTTATTTACATTCCCTTATGCAGCAGCAAGGTTTTGAATACATAAAGGGAATCGTTATAGGAAAGATGCAAAAAGGTGCAGAATGTACGATAGAAGACATTCAAGAAATGATTGCTTCAAAACCTGAACTTGCACATATCCCTATCATTGCAAACGCAAGTTTCGGGCATACAACCCCGATTTTCACTTTTCCAATTGGTGGACATGCAAAAATTATTTCTCACAAAGAGAAGACATCTATCACTATTTTAACGTACTAAAAAAGGAGCGAATGAGTCGCTCCTTTTATGGTTTTTCTATTTTTTCCAACGCTTTTTGCGGAATGGATTCTTTCGGGATTTCAGCCCATCCTTTTCCTTGCATACCTTTTGCATAAATTTTTATAAACGCCCCCGTATGCAATTCACGGTTCATCATTCTTTTAATAACTTGTAACTTTCCATCTTCTGTATACCCTTTAAAAGTATACAAGTATTCTCCGTCTTTTTTCTCACCTTTATCTATAACCGCATAATAATCTTGTATTTCTTTATTTGAAAAGAAGTTGTCTACAAAAGCATGTACACCTTCTGTTTTTGTGTTCAAATAATACGCTGTTCCACCTAGAATAATGGCGAATACAGCTAAAACTTTAATTACCAATTTCATACATGAACCTCCTGTTTGCACTTCTTTCTCGCTAGTATTATATCTATACTTGTATTATACGGAAAAGAGCATACTATACTCTATCTAAAAGTCTTACACTTTCCTTACATTATTGTAAGGGATTTTTTCTTACAACCAGTTCCCAAGAAAAAATTTTTCCGTTTCATACACTTTTATATTATTATTGAATGATACGAATTTTTATTACAAAAATCAAAGGAGACAGTTTTCAAATGGCTATCTTGCAAGGTTTAGCACTATTACTTGTTGTACTTTGTCTATTTACACTTTTCAGTTACCGTGCGCCTTACGGAATGAAGGCGATGGGCGCTTTAGCTAATGCAGCAATTGCAAGTTTTCTTATTGAAGCATTTCACCGTTATATAGGTGGAGAAATGTTTCATAATGACTTTTTACAATCAGTAGGAGAAGCTTCCGGTAGTATGAGCGGTGTCGCAGCAGCGATTTTAGTCGCATTAGCAATCGGTGTTTCCCCCGTATATGCTGTTTTAATTGGTATCGCTACTAGTGGATTTGGTATTTTACCAGGATTTTTCGCTGGATACGTTTGTGCCTTCGTCGTGAAATTTCTCGAAAAGAAATTACCAGCTGGTGTGGAATTTTTAGCAATCCTATTTATCGCTGCACCAATCTCACGCGGAATGGCAATGCTTATGGATCCGCTCGTTAACGCCACACTTGGTAAAATAGGTTCTATGATTTCAGTTGCAACTACAGAAAGTCCTATCATTATGGGTATTATGCTTGGTGGATTAATAACAGTTATTTCTACCTCTCCACTGAGTTCTATGGCACTAACTGCAATGCTTGGATTAACAGGTTTACCAATGGCAATTGGTAGTCTGGCTGTAGCAGCTTCAGCCCCAATGAACTTTATTTTCTTTAAACGCTTAAAAATTTGTTCAAAGAAAGATACAATTGCTGTAGCAATCGAGCCTTTAACACAAGCCGATGTTGTTTCAGCAAATCCGATTCCAATTTATGCGACAAACTTCGTTGGCGGTGCACTTGCTGGTATTATTACCTCTCTGTTCCAGCTCGTTAATAATGCACCAGGAACAGCATCACCAATCCCAGGACTTCTTGTCTTATTCGGATTTAATGACGTTGTAAAAGTAACAATTGCTGCTATATTATGTGGGATCGTTACCACTATTGTCGGATACATCGGATCTATTGTGTTCCGTAAATATCCGATCCGCTCTGCTGATGAAATTCGCGGAGTTACTTCGGGAGAGAAGGTTGCATAAGAAAAAGAGCTATTCCCATCGTTTAGGAATAGCTCTTTTTTGTGTCGCGTAACAGTAAATGAAATTATATCGGCGGTTTTTTAATATATCAGCGCAACTCGAATTATATCGGCGATTTTTTTAATATATCGACTTACCGACACATAACGAAAAAATAAGAGCCCTCTAATCATATAGAGGGCTTTTATTTTATCTAGCTGCAGTGGCTAGAATGATCGGTGGCTTCGCTTCTTCCTTCGAGGCAAAAAGAGCCTCTACGTCTGAAGCTCCATCCCCCTCACATTCTGAGCGAGCCGCTTCCGCTTTTATTTCTATCCAGTTACGCCTCTTAGACCCTTGCGTCTAAGAACCTTCCCTGCCAAAAGGTAAAAAGCACCTTTTGCAGGAAAGAACTTTAGCCGCCGGGCTTAAACAGTCGGCTTCACTTTTATTTTACCCAACCGAGCAGCATTTCCCGCACGAATTTGCTTGCTGCGACTGGTGTTTGATCACTATGGTCGTAGACTGGAGCTACTTCTACCAAGTCTGCTCCAACTACATTTATATTTGAATTTGCAATTGCTACGATGGAATCTAATAATTCTTTAGATGTGATACCGCCAGCTTCTAACGTTCCTGTTCCTGGAGCGTGAGCTGGGTCTAATACATCAATGTCGATTGTGACATAGACTGGGCGGCCAGCAAGTTTCGGTAATACTTCTTTTAACGGTTCTAATACGTCAAATTTGTATAAGTTCATACCTACTTCTTTCGCCCATTCAAATTCTTCCTTCATTCCAGAACGAATTCCGAAAGAATATACGTTTTCCGGACCAATTAAATCACACACTTTACGAATTGGTGTAGAGTGGGATAAAGGCTCCCCTTCATACGATTCACGTAAATCAGTATGAGCATCCATGTGGATGATTGCTAAATCCGGATATTTTTTTGCCATTGCCTTAAAAATTGGCCAAGACACTAGGTGCTCACCGCCGAGACCTAGTGGAAACTTATCGGCATCTAAAAGTTTTGATACATACTCTTCAATCATGTCTAAGCTGCGTTGTGCGTTTCCGAATGGTAATGGGATATCACCCGCATCAAAATATTTTACCTCTTCTAGTTCACGATCTAAATACGGGCTATATTCTTCAAGACCGATTGATACTTCACGAATACGTGCAGGGCCAAAACGAGATCCCGGACGGTAACTTACTGTCCAATCCATAGGCATCCCATAAATAACTACCTTTGACTCTTCAAAACTTGGATGACTTTTAATAAATACTTTACCTGAATAAGCTTCATCAAAACGCATATTCTTTTCCTCCTTATGTGGAACTTAAGGTATCCCAACCTTTCACTATTTCTCAAATTTGGAGCGAATTGCTCCTCTTTCTCGATTTACCGGGTCTTCTTTTTAACAACAAGAAGACGATTTTCTCTACAGAAGTGTAAGTAGCTAGCATGTTCAAGTCTTCTGGACAAACACCTTAAATGAGCTACTTACACTTTATTTGTTTGATACAATTCTCTTACTTAATTAAATCGCCAACAAATTTCGGTAATGCGAATGCTGCATTGTGTAATTCTTTTGTGTAGTATTTCGTTTCGATTTCGTGGAAACGCTCTTCAATTACTTCTAATGGATCATGTTTTTTAGATCCAATTGTGAACGTCCAAAGACCACTTGGGTAAGTTGGAATGTTTGCTGTGTATAAACGAGTGATTGGGAAGATCTCTTTTACGTCTTTAAACACAGTTGTAATTAACTCTGGTGTGAACCAAGGGTTGTCCGTTTGTGCAACGAAAATACCATCTTCTTTTAACGCTTTTGAAATTCCAGCGTAGAAGCCTTTTGTAAATAGGTTTACTGCTGGTCCTACTGGCTCAGTAGAATCTACCATAATTACATCGTATTCATTTTCGCTTTCTGCGATATGTAGGAAACCGTCTCCTACTTTTACTTCTACACGCTCATTATCTAATGCGCCTGCAATTGATGGTAAGTATTGTTTAGAGTACTCAATTACTTTTCCATCGATTTCAACAAGAGTTGCTTTCTTTACACTTGGGTGTTTTAACACTTCACGAATAACACCACCATCACCGCCACCAACAA
This sequence comes from Bacillus cereus ATCC 14579, assembly GCF_000007825.1. Taxonomy (NCBI): domain Bacteria; kingdom Bacillati; phylum Bacillota; class Bacilli; order Caryophanales; family Bacillaceae; genus Bacillus; species Bacillus cereus. The sequence goes on from NC_004722.1 coordinate 5,288,905, forward strand.
TTAATACGTTTTCAGGGTTTGGATGTGTAAATAAAGGTACGTGCGCTACCATTTCGTGATAAACGAACTCGTCCTTTTCTGTTGTCATAACCATGCCATCTAAAATAAGCATGTTTCCGAACTCTTCCGTTTCAACCATATCAAGTTTTTGGAATTCTGTTTGCTCCGTATGTAATGTGCGGTTAATACGCGCCGTAATCCCAAAATGTTTTGTTTGTTTTTCAGTGAACCATAGTTCCATCGTACAATCACGCCTTTCAATGCAAATTTATAATAGGGACATCATTAATGTCCCCTAACAAAAATAAAACAAAACATCCAAAATGTATAGTTAAAAGTACAAAAATACCGAAAATATATTTTAGTCAGAGGGTTCTAACATATGTGCGGAAAGGGTTTGCACCGTAAAAGGAAAGAAAACCCTTTCTTAAGAAAGGGCTTTTGTCTCTATTTCTACTGGTTTACGAATTGGAATTAGGATCATAATACAACCAACTAACACCACAATTCCACCTACTAAAAACGGACTTTGTGGTGAAACAGTATGACCGATAATTCCTGATAAAATCGGAGCAATCGCACCACCTAACCAACGAACAAAGTTATAAACACCTGACGTAACAGATCTTTCATAAGGTGAAATATCCATTACATAACTTGTGTATAATGCATTGTTTAAGCCAGACGCCAATCCTGATAAAACGATAAGAGTAATTTGTAACCACATAATTTTCACAAAGAATAGTGCAATTAAGAAAATCGCAAATACGAGTAAACTACCCTTCAATAATGTTTTTGGTTCATATTTCCCTTCTAGCTTATGTGCTAAAATTGCAGAACCGTAAGCTAACGCGAGTCCCCATCCGCAAAATACAAAGCCTAATTGAATAGCTGATAAATGCATAATAAGTGGTGAATATGCTAACACGACAAAAAATCCGTAGTAGTATAGCATCCCTGAAATGGCACCTTGCATAAATGGTTTATACTTCACCAGGTTAAGTAATTCCCCTACGCCAGCAGCCTTACGCTTCACTTTTCGTTCTGGTTCTTTTACAAAAAAGAATACTAAAATAAATGCTAAGAAAATTAAAATACTCGTCGCGAAAAACGGATAACGCCAAGAATGACCACCTAATATCCCGCCTAATAACGGTCCGCCAGCCATACCTAAGCCGATAGCTGCTTCGTATAATCCTACTGCTTCATGAACTTCTTTACTTAATGCAATCAATAAAGTCATCGCCGTCGCGAAGAACATCGCATTCCCTAATCCCCATCCAGCGCGGAAAAGAGATAATTGAGCAATCGTTTGTGACATACCACATATAAACGCAAATACAGTCACAATCGCAAGACCGATTGTCATCATCCGTTTATCACCAAATCTCGATGCAAATATACCAGCTGGTAACATCATAATTGCCATCGTTAAAATATAAGCGGTAAATAACATTTCAACTTGCCAATGTGATGCACCAATTTTCTCTGCAATAATCGGCAAAATTGGGTCGACTACTCCTATACCCGAAAAGGCAAGGAAGGTAGCCACCACTGTAATCAATCTCCCTAGTTTTTGTTTGCTCTCCATTTTGATTACTCTCCTTTTGTGCTCTCTAAAAATGTTACTGCACGATGTAAACTATCTTCTAGTTCTGCCTTTACACGTTGCATTTGCTCCATTTTTTCGTCTAACGTTTGCACTTGTTTTTCAAGCATATCTTTAATTTCTTGAATCACTTCACGATCACGAGGATTTTCGCTATTTCTTCTTTGCTCCATTCTTTCTTTTAGTGATAAGAAATGCTGCATTTCTTGAAGTGTGATTCCTAGCACTTCTTTCGCTTCTACAATTCTTTTAATTCTGGCAATATCCTCATCCGTATACAGACGGATATTTCCCTCACTACGTTCTGGGGGATGAATTAAACCAATTTCCTCATAATAACGAAGTGTACGTTTTGTTAAACCGACTTGCTTTGTTACTTCATCAATTTTATACATGTTTATTCCTCCCTTCACTTGATTATTACATTTTACGTTAACGTTAACTTTTCTGCAACTGTTAGACTTTTGTAAATGTTTGTCATATTCAATTGTATTTTCCCTAAAGCAGTTTCATAATAAAAGAAAAGAGATAATAAGGAGAATTTCACATGAGTAAACCACTTATTTTCGCTCACCGCGGAGTAAAAGGAACACATCCCGAAAATACGATGATTGCCTTCCAAGAAGCAGAACGCATTGGTGCTCACGGAATTGAACTCGATGTCCACTTATCAAAAGATGGTGAACTTGTCGTAATTCACGATGAAACCGTCGATCGTACAACAAATGGCGTTGGACTTGTTTCTGAAAAAACGGTAGAGGAACTACAATTATTGGACGCTGGTAGCTATAAAGACCCTTCTTTCCATGAAGCAAAAATCCCAACGTTGCGTGAGGTTTTCATTTGGCTTTCCACAACGAACTTACAACTAAATATTGAATTAAAGACAGATGTTATTCATTACCCAAATATTGAGGAAAAAGCTGTTGCACTTGTGCGTGAATATCATCTTTCTAATCAAATTGTATTTTCATCATTTAACCATGACTCTGTTTCATTATTAGCAGAAATTGCTCCTGAAATCCCAAGAGCAATTTTATATGATACACCACTTACTGATCCAATTTCCGAAGCAAAACATAGAGAAGCAAGTGGATTACATCCAAACTTCCAGTTATTAACGAAAGAATTTGTGCAGTTAGCACAAGAGCAAGGATATGTTTTCCGTCCATATACAATTAACGAATACAAAGATTTACAAACTATGATTGATTATGGTGTAGATGTCATCATTACCGATTGGCCAGCACGTGCCTTTGAGCTCCTTTCTTAATGGAAGGAGCTTTTTATTTTCGAAATTTCATTGTTTAAAATAAACGAAAACCCTCAATACTAATACAATAACGCTTGTATTAATGAGGGGCTGAAAAAAGATGGATCAAACTATGAATCCAAAACTTAAAAAATATAAACGTCTTTTCTTCACCGCAATGTTTTCGTGCGTCCTTTTCTTCGTTTTTTCTTTTTTTGTTATTATTATAGTTGCAAAAATTATGGGACCTCCTCCTGTTGCGGTCCCGCAAACAAGCGTCTTTTACGCAAACGATGATACTGTTATTGGACAAAGTAACGAAATTCAAAAACGTTACAATGTCTCTCTTAATGAAATTTCACCTTATGTAAAAGAAGCGACCCTTTCTATTGAAGATCAAAGATTTTATAAACATCACGGCTTCGATGTGAAACGGATTGCAGGTGCAATTGTTGCTGATTTAAAAGCGATGGCAAAGGTACAAGGAGCTAGTACAATTACACAACAATACGCGCGTAATCTGTATTTAGATCATGATAAAACGTGGAAACGAAAATTATTAGAGGCAATGTACACTATCCGCCTTGAAGTAAACTATAATAAAAATCATATTTTAGAAGGATATTTAAATACAATTTATTACGGACATGGCGCTTATGGCATCGAAGCTGCGTCCCGTCTATATTTCGATAAAACGGCAAAAGAGTTAACATTAGCAGAAGCTAGTATGCTGGCAGGTATCCCGAAAGGGCCAAGTGTCTATTCTCCCTTTTTGAAAGAGGATCGCGCTAAAGGACGACAAGCTCTCATATTAGATGAAATGGTGAAGCAAGGATATATTACGAAGCAACAAGCAACCTTAGCGAAGAAAGAGACACTAACTTTTGCCTCATTAGATACGAAAAAAGTAGCAGAGGTCGCACCATATTTCCAAGATGCTGTACAAGCTTCGCTTCTTCGTGATGTTGGATTAGACGAACAAGCTTTACAACGAGGTGGCTTACGAATTTATACAACGCTAGACCCTAAACTACAAGCTGTAGCAGAACAAGCTGTAAAAGATCATATACCTGACACAACAAACATACAAACTGCTCTCGTCTCTATGAATCCAACGACAGGTGAAGTGGCTGCTCTTGTTGGTGGAACTGATTATAATATGAGTCAATTTAACAGGGCTACACAAGCCGTTCGTCAGCCTGGTTCTACATTTAAGCCATTTCTATATTATGCGGCATTAGAACGAGGATTCACGCCTGCTACGCGCTTAAAAAGCGAATATACTGTATTCACCCTAGGTGACGGCGTTTCAAAGTATAAACCGAAGAACTATAAAGATTATTATGCAGATGATTTCGTAACGATGGCACAAGCTCTCGCAGTCTCTGATAACATTTATGCTGTGAAAACGAATTTGTTTTTAGGAGATGACACGCTAGCAAAAACAGCGAAACAATTTGGAATTAAAAGTGCATTAAAAGATGTGCCTTCTCTAGCTCTCGGTACATCACCAGTAAAACCAATTGAAATGGTTAACGCTTATAGCATGTTCGCAAACGGTGGAAAAGAAGTAAAACCTACTTTCATTCGCCGCATTATGGATCATGAAGGAAATATATTATACGATGCTCATTTAGAGAGTAAACAAGTTCTCGACAAGAGCAAAGCATTTGTAATGGAAGAAATGATGACTGGTATGTTTAATAAGAAACTAAGCAGTTATGCTGCTGTAACTGGCCAATCGATGTTATCAAAATTATCAAGAACATATGCCGGCAAATCTGGTTCTACTGAAACGGATAGTTGGATGATCGGATTTACTCCGCAAATCGTAACAGGTGTATGGGTCGGATATGATCAACCAAAATCTATTTCAAACGTAGCAGAACAGGGGTATGCGAAGAAAATATGGACTGATACGATGGAGAAGGGCTTAGATGGACAGCCTAAAAAAGAATTTAAACAACCAAGTGACGTCGTAGCGGTTAATATCAATCCAGAGAACGGTAAAATTGCTACAAAAAATTGTCCTATTTCTGTGAAAATGTATTTCGCTAAAGGTACCGAACCGACTGAATATTGTATGGATCACGTCGATGATAAAGAAGAATTTGAAAAAACAACTGAAGAAAAGAAAAAAACAAGTTGGTGGAAAAAATATCTTCCTTGGTAAAAAAAATAGCTGACGGGCATCCGTCAGCTATTTTTTATTCACTTAATAATGCACGGCGCAATTCTTCACTAGATTCGTTCCAAATCGCTTCATTATGTTCTTTCAAGAACGTACCAAGTACCTTTTTAGATGATTCATCCATATGGTCAACCATAATGTGACGCTTCAATGATTTATCCATTTTATTTACGTGTTCTGGAAGTGATTTATATCCGCGGCGAATCTCACGGTCAACTGTCATTTCACAAGCTGTTACACCTGCGTAATACGCACCTGTCGCAGTTCTTTCAATTGTTACCCAAACAAGCCAAAATGGTTTTCCATTTGGAACTTCATCTTTATTTGTTAAAAACTTAATACCTTTTTCTACTGTACTACGCGCATGCATCGCACCGATATCAACGAATGCAGTCTTCTCTAGTACATCAACAAATACGGGTGAAATGTTTTCTAAGCTTAATGCTCCAACACCAAATCCACCATGTCCATCTGTTGAATCATTTTTCACGATATTAAAACCGATTTTTTTCTTTTTCTCTGTCATATGTAAAATCCTCCTCACTTAAAAATTATAAAAGGCCAAAAATAGGCGCAATGATGCTGTCTAAAAATACAAATACATGCGGAATAACTACCTGGAAAATAGGTTGAATTGTGTAATTACTAAGCGGTGTAATAACGAGAATTAATAACGCAATTGCCCCGTATTTTTCATACTGTGTCATTTTCGCGCGAATATTTGCTGGCGCTAAATCTTCCACAACTCGATATCCATCAAGTGGCGGGATCGGTAATAAGTTAAATACAAGTAAAACGATATTCAGCATAATAAAAATCTGGAAAAATTGAGCTAACGTATCTGCCACTGCAGATGGAATTGAGTATAATACACCAAATTTTAATAAGCTATACCAAATAATTAAACCAATTGCACTTAAAATTAAGTTACTAATCGGCCCTGCAATTGACACTAATATACCTGCCAGACGCGGTCTTTTAAAGTTATATGGATTAACAGGAACTGGTCTTGCCCAACCGAATCCAAGAATTAATACTGCAATCAAACCGATAAGGTCTAAATGGGCCATCGGTGATAACGTTAAACGCCCTTGTCTCTTTGCTGTATCGTCCCCAAATTTATATGCAACATATGCATGTGCAAATTCATGAACGGATAGTGCAATAATAATTGCCATTGCTACTAACGGAATTTCGTGCAATGGATATCTAAATAACTGATCCATACTTCATCTCCTCTTCCATATGTCAAAAAAAGAAATTATTTGTTTTTTCGATTGTTCTTCCCCATAATCCGCTATAATAAGAGTGTAACTTACATAAAAGGAGCGATTGTACATGCCATACGTAACAGTGAAAATGCTAGAAGGACGCACAGAAGAACAAAAGAAAGCTCTTGCTGAGAAAGTAACAGCAGCAGTAAGCGAAACAACTGGTGCTCCTGAAGAAAACATCGTTGTTTTCATCGAAGAAATGTCTAAAAACCATTATGCAGTTGGCGGAAAACGCTTAAGCGACAAATAATTTCAAGTTTTTTCATAAGAAGCAGCCATTAGCTGCTTCTTATTTCTTTCCTTCTAACAACTCAATAATTCTCTCTTTATATTTTCCTTTTCTTCCATCTTCATAGATTAAATCATGTGGATAGAATAGCTTTTGATCCGTTCTTTTCTTACCTGTAATCGCCTCAACAATATCCGACTCACGTGAAAGCTCTCTAAGCTCTCCGTTTGGCATAAGAAGTAGGATTGGTAGACGCTCTTCTTCTTCTCCTGCACGATAAAAGTCATACGGTAAGTCTGATGTTGAATCAACTACTAAATAATACTCCGGATCAAGTCCAATCTTTTTAAATAAACTACTTAATTCCATCCAATTATCTAAACCGTGTTTATCTGTAAACTCTACATATTTAAATAGATTTCGATTCATAAAACGGCGGCATAAATCGCTTAAAATTGGATCTTCTTCTTCCTGCCATACTTGGAAGTAGTAATACATAACGTTCTCGTCTAACTTTAAATAATCCTCTACTGTTACTTCTTCTTCAAATAAAGAATAGAAATGAACAGGATGATTTTTGAATGTATAATACTTCTCGTGCAGTGATTTCGCACGGTGTAAAATCTTCGTTAAAATAACTTCTGCACTTCGCGTTACTGGGTGGAAATATACTTGCCAATACATTTGATAACGACTCATAATGTAATGCTCAACAGCATGCATACCACTATTTTTAATGACTACTTGATCCCCATACGGGCGCATTACACGCAGTATACGTTCCATATCGAAGTTTCCGTACTTTACGCCTGTAAAATAAGCATCTCTTAATAAATAATCCATACGATCCGCATCAATTTGGCTCGAAATCATACTAATTGCTAATTTATTAGTAGACGTTTTTGCAATTACATCTGCTACCTTTTGTGGAAACTCCTTATCAACACGACTTAATACATCATTAATCTCCGTATTGCCAACAATAATCTTTTGCGTAAATTTCTCATGATCTAATGAAAATACTTTTTCAAACGAGTGAGAAAATGGGCCGTGACCGACATCATGAAGTAATGCCGCACATAAACATAACAATCTATCTTCAGCATTCCAATTTGGTCTGCCATCAAACACATCATCAATCATACGACGAATAATTTCGTATACACCTAACGAATGAGTAAAGCGACTATGCTCTGCACCGTGAAATGTAAAAAATGTCGTTCCAAGCTGCTTAATACGGCGCAAGCGTTGAAATTCTTTCGTTCCGATTAAATCCCAAATAACACGATCACGCACGTGCACATATTTATGTACTGGGTCTTTAAACACTTTTGTTTCGCTGAGTTTGTCGTTTAAATATACCACTTTCCGACATCCCCCTTTCTTTACTACATTCTTACTTTATATTATAAACGAAATGAGAAACAGAAAGAAATGAAAGACTGTATTAATTCCCTTTATAAAAAGAAAAAATCACCTTTACCGAAGTAAAAGTGATTTCCTTTATACATTATTTACCTAAAACGAATTCAGCAACTTCGTCTAAGATCATATCTTTCCCAAGTGGGAAGTAACCTTTGTTTAAGTCTTCATTTTTAATTGTGAATACGTGGTTGTTTTTAACAGCGTTCATGTTTTTCCAAATTGATTCTTCTTGGAATTCTTTCAAAGCGCTGAGAACCGTCACCAGTTGTAAATACGAATAAGTAATCTGGGTTGTAATCGATTAAAGCTTCTTTTTGTACTTGTACTAGTGGTTTATCAGTTGGTGTACCTTTAACTGCTGGTAGTTTTAAGTCATTAAAGATTACGCTACCGTAACCGTAGTCACCGTATACGCGGAAAGCATTTGGATATGCAGCCATTTTCATAAATGTTGCTTCACCAGTTTTAGCGACGATTTTGTCATGTAATTTGCTTGCTTTTTCATCATACTTTTTGAACCATTCTTTTGTTTCTTTTTCTTTACCGAAGATTTGACCTACTTCTTCAAATTTTGGACGCCATTGATCTAATGGAGTGTTTAACATAACTGTTGGTGCAATTTTAGATAATTGATCATAAATCTTTTCTTGACGATTATTTACAAGAATTAAATCTGGTTTTGCAGCAGCTACTGCTTCGATGTTAATTTTATCGCCCCAAGCAGAACCAACTGGTTTAACGTCTTTTAGTTTCTTTTCAATATGTGCATCAATTTTTTCTTGAGATGTATTAGCAGTAATAACCGGTTTCATACCGAAAATTAATAATTCTTCTGTTGAACCACTAAGGTCAGCAATTTTCTTTGGGTTTGCAGGAATTTTAATTTCCCCTTTTGCATGTTTTACAGTGCGCTCTTCAGTCTTTGCATCTGCTTTCTTTTCTTCTTCTTTGTTAGAACAAGCTGCAAATAGTACAGAAGTCACAACTAGTACCATTGCTAATAGTGCCATTTTAAAATTCTTCATGTTCCCACTCCTTCTAGCTGTATTTATCTTATAAGTTACAACGAACTATAAGAAACAAAGATAACAATTAATTAATATATATTTATTAATTGTTGTTAATAACCCATTCTAACGGGCGTTCAACTTCCCATTCTTATATAAGAAGCTCAACGTCCATTAGAAGTCCCCCTCTTCACGAGGGGGTTCTACTTATGCTTTTTTACGCAATTGATTACTAATCATCGCTAAATCATATGTTAAACAAATTGGCTTACAGTTTACTGGACATGGAACGATTTGAGCTTCAATCTCAAATACGTTACGAAGTGTTTCACTTGTCATAACTTCATCTGGCGTTCCTTGTTTCATTAACTTACCTGCTTTTAATGCAATCATATGATCGGAGAAACGAGAAGCGTGATTTAAGTCATGGATAACCATAACAATCGTTCTACCTTCTTCTTCATTTAACTTTTTCAATAAGTTTAATACTTCTAATTGATGAGCCATATCTAAGTACGTCGTTGGTTCATCCAATACAAGTAATTCTGTTCCTTGTGCAAGAGCCATTGCAATCCAAACACGTTGACGTTGACCGCCTGATAGCGCTTCTGCTGGACGATTCGCAAATTCTTTCATTCCTGTCACTTCAAGTGCCCAGTTAATATAGCGATAATCCTCTTCTTTCAACGTGCCAAACCCTTTTTGATGAGGGAATCTTCCATATGACACAAGCTCAAATACAGTAAGACCCGTTGGCACTTCTGCAGTTTGTGGTAAAATCGCCATTTTCTTTGCAATTTCTTTCGTTGGCTGTTTCTCAATTGCTTTTCCGTCAAGATAAACAGTACCTTGCTTTGCCTTCAAAATACGAGACGCCGTTTTTAATAATGTGGACTTCCCACAACCATTTGGTCCAATAATTGTTGTAATTTTCCCTTCCGGAATTTCAACTGTTAATCCATCAATAATTAAACCTTCATTATAGCCAACCGATACCGCATCCACCGCTAAAGTTGCCATACGAAAAGCCTCCCTTTATTTTGTCCTCATAAGTAAATAAATAAAATACGGTGCACCAATTACAGAAATAACAAGACCGACTGGTATTTCTGAAGTTGTTAGTACACTTCTTGAAATTACGTCTGCGAATAAAAGTAAAAACGTTCCTATTAGCGCAGCTGTGGGCAACATAATTTGATGTTTACCACCAACAAGGCGCCTTGCTAAATGCGGGGCCATTAAACCGATAAAGCCAATTCCGCCGGCAACAGCAACAGATGCCCCTGCTAAACAAACTGCAATAAATAATAATTTACGTCTTTCTTTTTCTACGTTTACACCAAGGCCAACTGCTGTAGAATCGCCTAGGTTCATTACATTTAATATGTGTGCTTTACTTATAGCAAGCGGTAAGAAAATAACCATCCATGGAAGTACACTTAATACGAATTTCCAATCTGTACCCCATAGACTTCCCGCCAGCCAAATCGTAGCAAAACGAAAATCGTTAGATGTCATCTTCATAGAGAAAATTAAACTAACAGCTCCAAATCCAGCTGCAACGGCAATACCGACTAGTATTAATCGAGTCGATGAAACGCCGTCTTTCCATGCTAGTAAATAAATAATTACCGCTGCTAATATCGCTCCAACTAGTGCGAAGAATGGGAGAATGAATACAGATAAAAATGTACCAGTCCCTACTTTCCCGAAGAAGAAGTAGACGAATATAACAACTGTTAATCCCGCTCCAGCATTAATACCTATAATACCTGGATCAGCAAGAGGATTTCGTGATAAACCTTGCAAAATCGCGCCTGACATAGCTAAAGCAGATCCGACTAGTATAGCAATTACCATACGCGGCATACGGAATTCAAATAAAATAACAGACTGATCTTCAGCCCCTAGTCCAACCAATGACTTTAATACGTCCATTGGCGGGATTTTAAAAGTTCCTGTATTTAAACTAATAAGAAATATAGAAACGATTAGTCCTACTAAAATCGTTAATATAGAAATGTTCTTTTTTGTTAAGACACTCGTCCTCACATCTTTCCTCTCCCTTCATTACGTGCTAAGTAGAGGAAGAATGGAACCCCAATTAGCGCTGTAATTGCTCCAATTGGCGTTTCAAATGGCGGGTTAATAACGCGAGATAACATATCTGCACATTCAATTAACAGCCCACCTAAGACCGCAGAACATGGAATAACCCATCTATAGTCCGAGCCTACGAGGAAACGAGTCATATGCGGAATTACAAGACCAACAAATCCAACTGATCCTGCCATGGAAACTGCGGAACCCGTTAAAACAAGAACAAGTACTGTTCCGATAAATTTAATCAATGTCGTATTTTGACCAAGTCCAATCGCAATTTCTTCACCGAAGCTCAAAATTGTAATATATCTCGACATCATAATTGCGATAAAAAGACAAATAAGGCCAATTGGCACTAACATATTAATACTTTGCCATTTCACTCCAGCGACTCCGCCTGCATTCCACATACTCACCTCTTGGGCAAGATTGAAATACAATGCGATTCCAGATGAAATTGCCCCTAATAAAGCACTAATAGCTGCACCTGCTAAAGCTAATTTCACAGGTGTTAATCCACCTGGTGAAGAAGATCCAATTCCATATACAATGCTTGCACCAAACGCAGCTCCAATAAAAGATGCGATAACAAACATTAAATAAGGTGAATTAGGGAAAAATGCATACATAATTGCAATTCCAAATACAGCTCCATCTGTAATCCCCATTAACGATGGTGAAGCAAGTGGATTTCGCGTCATACCTTGCATAATTGCTCCTGATACCGCTAAAAAGGCACCTGCAACTACGCCCCCTATTGCTCTAGGCATGCGAAGCTCTTGAATTACGTTATGATGTGTAATAGATCCATCAAACTGAAATACAGCTTGCCATACAGTCTTTAAACTAATATCTGCAGCCCCAAAAGAAATAGAAACTGCCATGCTTAAAGCTAACAAAATTGTACCCGCTACTAAAATAATAGAAGCGATGAGCGGTCTGCTCTTAATCTCTTTACCATTCTCTTCTTGCTGTTCTATACTGCTTGCGCTCGCTTCCATCCCTCAACCATCCTAACCAACAACATATATTTATTGAAATGAAATTTATTCTCAAATAGTAATAAAAAAATTAGGTGAATTGTTATTTCCCTGATAATGATTCTCAGAATCAGACACTTCTATTCTACCTATCGCTTTAAAAGACTGTCAACCATTATTTTGAAATATAAATTTATACAAATTGGTATTTTAATACAAAAGTTATGTTCATCCTTTAGAAAATGTTCGTCCACACAAGAGTACTTTCGCAGAATAAATCATTCCTCTTATGGGCATAAAAAAAGAAGAGTAATCTTTTCACTCTTCTTTTTCTTACTTATTTAACTTTGCTTCAATTTTCACGATTAACTCATCTTCTGTTGGAGCCGCAACTGGACGGTTATTTACAAATGCGAATGATTTTTTACGACCAGGACCACAGTAAGACTGACATCCAACTTCAATCGTTGCACATGAATCTACTTTTTTTAACTTCGGAACTAACGTTTTAATGTTCGTTGCCTGACAGTCATCGCACACGCGAAACTCGTTTCCCATTACATAACACTTCCTCTATTTTAAACTTTTCTCAAGTACATTTAAAAATAAACACTAAATGGTATTTTACCGCTCTTTGAAGCTCGTTGCAAGTTTCCCTACAAAGCCTATTCTCTACATAATGATACATATTTATATGCTCTCCTACAGAAGCGCTCACCATTCATGGGAAAATTTTTACCTTTCATCGAAATCTACCATATTTTTAAAAGCTTTGTATAAAAGTTTATTTTTTTGCCCATTATAAAAATAGGAAGTTCATAAAAAGAAAGGGAGTTGAATCTATGAAAGTAAGACAAGATGCTTGGACAGATGAGGATGATTTATTACTTGCTGAAACGGTACTTCGTCATGTTAGAGAAGGAAGTACGCAATTAAATGCATTTGAGGAAGTAGGGGATCAGTTAAATCGTACATCTGCTGCTTGTGGTTTCCGCTGGAATGCTGTTGTTCGCTATAGCTATGAACAAGCTCTTCAACTAGCAAAAAAACATCGTAAAGATAAAATGCGTGCTGCAAGCGGTGAACAAGCGAAAAAACGTTTACTTTATACACCACCAGCTTCAGATTCGATAACTGATTATGAAGAATTAGTACAAGAAGAATCAATCGTACAATATAAAGAAGCTATTCCATATCAAGAATCTACTGCTCCTGCTGCAAGAAGCTCTATGACAATGCAAGATGTTATTTATTTTTTACAAACAGTCGGATCTTCAAATATAAAAGTGACAGCTCTTGAAAACGAGAATACGAGATTGAAACAAGAAATTAAAGCACAAATCCTTCGGAATGAGGAACTAGAAAAGAAACTAGAAAAATTAGAAAAGCAATCTCATACTGTACAAGAAGATTACGAAACACTTATGAACATTATGAACCGTGCTCGTAAATTGGCAGTCATGGATGACGAAGAACGTTCTCAAACATCTTTCCGAATGGACCGAAACGGTAATTTAGAAAAAATTGCAGAATAAGAAGGATGCATGCAATGCATCCTTTTTATTATTTCACCTTTAATCTCCCCCTTTATATGTGAGAAAACTCCATTCTTCATTTTTTGCTATAATAGAGATTGTCATTTTAAAGATAAGGGGTTAGTTATATGAGCAATTCCCGTTCCATTTTATCTCAGCCAGAGTGGCGCATTGTAGATCAGTCTAGTTTGGGACCAACATTCCATGCACTTCAGTCATTCGCAATGGATGACACATTATGCACAAGCATTGGAAATGGCAAGTCAGCCGCAACAATGCGTTCTTGGGTTCATCACAATACAATTGTCCTTGGCATTCAAGATTCACGCCTTCCGCATTTAGAAGAAGGTATTTCTTTTTTAAAACAACACAACTTCAATGTTATTGTTCGTAATTCTGGCGGGCTTGCAGTCGTGCTTGATGAAGGTGTTTTAAACGTATCACTTTTATTCCAAGAAACAGAAAAAGGTATCGATATTGATCTTGGATACGATACAATGTGGCATTTGATTAAGGAGATGTTAAAGGATTACGACGTTACTATCGAGGCAAAAGAAATTGTTGGCTCTTACTGTCCTGGTAGTTATGACTTAAGTATTCGCGATCAAAAATTCGCTGGTATTTCACAACGTCGTATTCGCGGGGGGGTCGCTGTCCAAATTTATCTCTGTGCTACCGGAAGTGGCTCTGAGCGTGCCGCACTCGTTCGTGATTTCTACAACCTAGCAATTCAAGGAGAAGAAACACGCTTTACGTACCCTGAAATTGTACCAAGTACGATGGCCTCACTCTCAGAATTACTTGGCGAAACCATTACAGTACAAGATTTAATGATGCGTCTTTTAAAAACATTGCAGCAATTCGCTCCAAAGTTAACACCATCTCAATTAACAATAGATGAGATTCCTTTATATGAGACGAATTTACAACGTATTATTGATCGTAATAATAAAGCACTTGGCTTAGAAAAATAAAGACCGTCGCTATTATAGCGACGGTCTTTATTTCAATTCATTATAGAATTAAAGTGCTTGAGCTGCTGTAATTAAAGCTAACTTGTACACTTCTTCTTCGTTACATCCACGAGACAGATCATTTACAGGCATGTTTAAGCCTTGTAAGATTGGTCCTACTGCTTCGAAGTTACCTAAACGTTGAGCGATTTTGTAGCCAATATTACCAGCTTCTAAGCTTGGGAATACGAATACGTTAGCATCACCTTTAATTGTAGAACCTGGAGCTTTTTTCTCAGCTACAGATGGTACGAATGCAGCATCGAATTGGAATTCTCCATCTAAAGTTAACTCAGGAGCCATTTCTTTTGCAATGCGAGTTGCTTCTACAACTTTTTCTGTTTCTGGAGATTTCGCAGAACCTTTTGTAGAGAAGCTTAACATAGCAACGCGTGGATCAATGCCGAATAACTCAGCAGTTTTCGCACTTTCGATACCGATTTCAGCTAAATCTTGGCTGTTTGGTGCAATGTTAATTGCGCAATCAGCGAATACATATTTCTCTTCTTCACGTACCATGATGAATACGCCAGAAGTTTTTGTAACGCCTGGTTTTGTTTTAATAATTTGAAGTGCTGGACGAACTGTATCAGCTGTAGAGTGAGCTGCACCACTTACTAAACCGTGTGCTTTGCCCATGTATACAAGCATTGTACCGAAGTAGTTTTCGTCTTTAAGGATTTTGCGAGCGTCTTCTTCAGTTGCTTTACCTTTACGGCGTTCAACGAAAGATGCTACCATTGCATCCATTTCTTCGTATGTAGCTGGGTCGTAAATATCAACGCCTGCTAATGTTAAATTCATGCTAGCAGCTTTTGCGCTAATTTCTTCCTTATTACCAACTAAGATTGGTTTTACTAACTCTTCTTTTGCTAAACGCTCTGCAGCGCCTAAAATTCTTTCATCAGTTCCTTCAGGAAGTACGATAGAAATGCCTTTTCCTTGAACTTTTTCTTTTACTGTTGTAAATAAGTTGCTCACGAATAAACCCTCCTACATATGTTAAAAAAACTCTATCTTTAAGAATACTGCTTTTCTTCTATATTTTAAACTTATAGCTCCCAAAAAATAGATAAAATAAAAATGATTATATTTTCATAAAATTCAGCCGTTAAATTCACCTTGCTCAAACACTTAAATGTGACAATTTTATGCGCCAAGGTTTTATATAGATGATTTTAAAACTATATATGCTATAGTTAACGTGTAAAACTATCATTAACTGAGGTGAATAGAATGAGTGAAGCAACAACAACGTTAGATGGCTGGTATTGTTTACATGATTTACGTTCTATTGATTGGGCTGCATGGAAAACATTATCTAGCGACGAACGCGGACAAGCAGTGTCTGAATTTTTAAATGTCGTTGAAAAATGGAACGAAGTAGCTACTGCGAAAAAAGGTAGTCACGCAATGTATACAGTTGTTGGCCAAAAAGCTGATATTATGCTTATGATTTTACGTCCAACAATGGAAGAGTTAAATGAAATTGAGACAGAATTGAATAAAACAACTTTAGCTGAATATATGGTTCCTGCATATTCTTACGTATCTGTTGTTGAATTAAGCAACTACCTTCCAGCTGATGAGGATCCATACCAAAACCCGCAAATTTTAGCTCGTTTATATCCTGAATTACCGAAAGCAAATCATATTTGCTTCTATCCAATGGATAAGCGTCGCCAAGGTGATGACAACTGGTACATGCTTCCTATGGAAGAACGTAAAAAAATGATGTACAGCCATAGTAAAATTGGTCGTCAATACGCAGGTAAAGTACGCCAAGTGATTTCAGGATCTGTTGGATTCGACGATTTCGAATGGGGCGTAACATTATTCGCTGACGATGTTCTTCAATTTAAGAAACTTATATACGAAATGCGCTTCGATGAAGTAAGTGCTCGTTATGGTGAATTTGGAACATTCTTCGTTGGAAACATTTTACCAGACGAAAAAGTAGAGAAATTTTTACACATATAAATGGTGAAAAGGAACGAAATTCGTTCCTTTTTTTATTCTTCTCTATATTTATCCTCAAAAATCTCCTTTTTTCTACACTTTTGAAGAAAAACCAACATTTTTTCAAATTTCTTGTAAAATTGTAACCTTTTTATATGTAAAGATATGCTAAAATGATACGAGCTATATGCTAAATAACGATGCGAAGGTGATAATCTATATGAAAAAAATCTTGTCTATTTTACTATTGCTTGTATTGTCAATTTCTTCCTTAGGAGTAACAACATCCCATGCGGAAGAAAAAATACATATTGAGGCGGCGGCTGCACTTTTATTTGATGCAGATACAGGAAAAATACTTCACGAGCAAAATCCAGATGAATTGCTAGCTATTGCTAGTATGTCAAAATTAATTGTTGTTTACGCTGTTTTAGAAGCAATTAAAGAAGGAAAAATCACATGGGATACGAAAGTAAATATTTCTGATTACGCTTATGAAGTCTCTCGTAATAATGAATTCTCTAATGTACCGTTCGAAAAAGGACGTCAATATACTGTAAAAGAATTATATCATTCTATTGTTATATTCTCTGCAAATGGATCTAGTATTGCTTTAGCAGAACTTCTTGCAGGAAGTGAGAAAAACTTCTTAAATCTTGCAAATGAACATGCTAAAAAGCTAGGATTAAAGAAATATAAATTTGTAAACGCTACTGGCTTAAATAACGCTGACTTAAAAGGAAAACATCCTGAGGGTACTGATCCAAATGCAGAAAACTCTATGTCAGCTCGTGATATGGGTATGCTTTCAAAAGCAATGATTACAAAGTATCCAGAAATGCTAGAGGATACAAAACAAAGATTTAGAAACTTCCCAGACAATCACCCAAAACCAATTCGTATGGAAAACTGGAATTGGATGTTACCAGGAGCTGCTTTCGCTTATGAAGGTACTGATGGTTTAAAAACCGGAAGTTCTGATACAGCTGGATACGGATTTACCATTACTGCTAAACGTGGTGATGTACGTCTTATCTCGGTTATTATTAAAACAAAATCAATGGATGAACGTTTCACGGAATCTCGTGAATTAATCGAATATGGATTTAATAACTTTGAAAAACAAAAACTAAAAGTTAATAAAAACAATACAATCTCTGTAGTAAAAGGGAAAGAAGACCAAGTAACTGTTGCACCCGAAAAAGAAATAACAGTAATTGCGAAAAAAGGTAGCAAAGAGCCTTATAAAATTGGAACTGAATTAGATAAATCTCTTTCTGAAGATGGACATTTAGTTGCCCCTATTAAGAAAGATACCAAAGTAGGCTCAATTACTTTAGAATCAACTGATAAATATGGTTTCTTAGACGGTAGTAAAAGTATGAAAGTTACTGCAAAAACGACAGAGGAAGTTGAAAAAGCAAATTGGTTTGTGTTAACAATGCGCTCTATTGGTGATTTCTTCTCAAACTTATGGTCTAAAATTTTTTAATAAAAAAGCTGGCTCACGCTAGCTTTTTTTATTTTCCACTCTCAATGTAAAACTTCGTTTGGTTGTCATATCTGAGTCCTTTTTCTCATACGTATGAACTAGTAATTGTTACACACTTCATCTAGAGATAAAGTGAAACTTTAATCAGTGGGGGAATCCCCCGCTGATTATTAGTTGAACCAATCGGGCGTTTACGGGCAGTTTGATCTCCCATCTAATTTCTTTACTTCAACCAAATTTTAGGGCAGGAGTCTTACTGCCCGTTAATGCGGGATAAACCTCTTTCCAAAAGGTATTACAAAAAGAGAGGTGACACATAATGGGCGTTATTGCTTATAACGAAGAAGATGTAAAGTTGTTGGCTAGACTGATGCGTGCTGAAGCCGAAGGAGAAGGGCAACAAGGAATGTTAATGGTCGGAAACGTTGGAGTAAATCGTGTCCGCGGAAATTGTTTAGATTTTAGAAAAATACGTAATTTACGTCAAATGGTTTATCAAAATCCTGGTGGTTTTGAGGCAACACAAAAAGGGTATTTTTATCAAAGAGCCAGGGAACAAGATATCGCTTTAGCAAGGCGAACTATTCAAGGACAACGTTTTTGGCCCGCTAACTTTGCCTTATGGTTCTTTAGACCTGAAGGTCCTTGTCCGCCAACTTGGTATAACCAACAAAACTCTGGTCGCTTCAAAAAGCACTGCTTCTTCCAACCATCTGGCGAAGACTGCCCTAGCGTATATTAAGAGATGAAAATGAGGAGGGATTTTTGAATGGCACAGCAACAAAATCCGTACTATGGAACAGGTTTTTATCAACCATCTGGAACTTATGTACAACCGCAACAAATGACTCAACAACAGCAGCAAGCGATGCAACAACAAACAGCTCAAGCTGCGCAAGCTCAATATGCAATTTCTCAAGGCATGTTACCTCTAGAGCAATCCTATATTGAAAATATCCTTCGTTTAAACAAAGGTAAGCAAGCTACAGTTGTAATGACTTATGAACGTGGCAGTTCCCTTGGTACACAATCTTATACAGGTATTATTGAAGCAGCTGGCCGTGACCATATCGTTATTAGTGAACCGCAATCAGGAAAACGCTATTTACTATTAATGATCTACTTAGATTACGTAGAATTTCCAGAAGAAATTACGTATTTACCTAGTCAACAAGCAACTTATACTCCAAGACCATAAAAAAAGCTGGCAAATGCCAGCTTTTGTTTTTTATAATCCTTTTACAACTGCAGTCCCTACTAGAATCCACGCCACAACAAACGCTACACCACCAAGAGGTGTAATTGGGCCAAAGAACTTAATGCCTGTCGTACTTAATGCATACAAACTACCTGAGAACATAATAATCCCAGCTACCATTAGCCAACCAGCAGTAGTTAAAAGTGATGATTGAACCTTATCCATCAATAAAGCAACTACGAATAATCCACCTGCATGAAACATCTGATATGTAACGCCTGTTTTCCAAACTTCTAACATTTTCGCAGAAATTTTATTTTCTAAACCGTGTGCTCCAAAGGCCCCTAACGCAACAGATAGCCCCGCTGCAATACAACCTAGTAAAAAGAAAATTTTCATCTTAATTCCCCTTTTTTACCTTTATCATAAGCAATTTTTTCATATAAGCCAAACGATTTATCTTCTAAAAATCAAATAAAGAATTACCGTTTGCATCACTTTCTTTTATATATACTGGCTCCCCAGAAACAGGTGCAATTGGTTGCATAGTTGTTACTGGTTGTGATCCAATTACTTGCGATGGAATTTGCGGTTCTCTATATATAGATGTTTCAACTTGTTCATCTAATAATAAGTCACATAAAGCACGCACAACTAATAAATGTTCTTTTGACTTTTGTCCTTCACTACTTTTTGCCTTCGCAATTTCATTCGCCATTTTATTTAAAATCTTGTCGCTAGATATTTGCATTCCTTCTCACCTCGTACTTTGTAATTCTTTCTCGAATTGCCCCAATTTCTCTACTGAACCAAATACTATTATCATATCACGTTCTTTCAATTTTTCCTGCCCTGCTGGATTATGTATAATATCCCCATTTCTTGAAATCGCTAATATTGTTACATCAAACTGATTCCTTACATTACTCTCTAGTAACGATTTACCAACTAATATTGAATCTTTTCCAACTAGAATTTCTTCAATGACAAATGACTGTTCTATTCCATACAACACTGTATCAATATAATGAACGGTTAATGGATTTGCAATACCTTTTGCGATATGAATACCCGCCATACTAGATGGATTAATAACCTTATTTGCACCGGCACGCCTTAATTTCTCTTCAGTTTCTGGCTTTTCAGATCTCGCCACAATTTTAATCGTATCGTTTAACCCTCTTGCTGTTAATGTAATAAATACATTTTCGGCATCATTTGCAACAATAGCAACTAAACCAGCTGCTTTTAAAATTCCGGCATTATGTAATACTTGATCTTCCGTTGCATCTCCATGTACAAATAAAAGCTTTTCCTGCTCCAATATACTTTCATCTTTATCAACAACGACAAATGGAATATTCTTTTCTTGCAATTCATGTACAACTTGAAGCCCCACTCTACCGCAACCACATACTATAATATGATTTTTCAACTGCGCTATTTGTTTATCCATCTTCTTCCTCCGTACTGCATGAAATAAATTCCCTTCAATAATCATAGCGGCCACTACCCCAATTGCATACGTAACAATACCTACGCCAACAGGAATAATAAGAAGCGCAAATACTTTCCCCGCTTGCGTTACAGGAACAGCATCTCCGTATCCAACAGTCAATACAGTAATCATTGTCATCCAAAATGCTTGAAACAAACTAATCTCTTCAATCGTCATAAATCCTATCGTTCCTAGAATTACAACAAAAGTCATACATATAACTGCTATCCATAATTGCTTACGTGCATTCATACCGTGTTTCAACTCTTTTCTCTATCTACAATCTTTGCCAGTGGAAATAAAATACGTATATACTAGATACGGAATCTATGAAAGAGGTTGATATAATGAAGACATTTCTTTCCGCCTTACAATGGGCACTATTTATTTTAGCTGGAAGCCTTATTGTACCAATTAGTGTCGCAACTAGTTATGGTCTTAATGGCGCTGAAGCTATCGCATTCGTACAAAGAACGTTATTTGTTCTAGGCTTTGCTGGTCTCTTGCAAGCTATATTTGGGCATAAACTTCCTATTCAAGAAGGTCCTGCTGGCCTTTGGTGGGGAATTTTCTCCCTTTACGCAAGTTTAGGCGTCGTATTATTTGGATCAAGCAATGAGACACTTAAAGTTCTTCAATATGCTTTCTTATTAAGCGGTATTATTTGTATTATTCTTAGCGTTTTTGGACTTATTGATAAACTTGTTCGCTATTTTACACCGACAGTCATTGGAACGTATTTATTTCTTCTTGTCGCGCAGCTTAGTGGCTCCTTCTTAAAGGGAATGTTTGGCCTTGATGGAAAACATACAGAAGTACAACCTAACGTATTTATTCTTTCACTCATTGTTATTTTACTATCCTTTTTCATCATGAAGCTACCTATTATTGGACAATATTCCGTTCTTTTCAGTATCGTATGCGGCTGGATATTATTCGCATGTTTCGGATTATCTAATCCAATAACACCAGTGACAGACATAATCCGTTTTCCATCCTTATTTGTTTTCGGAATGCCTCGTGTTGAATGGAACATGGTAATTACGGTCATTTTCGTTACACTCTTACTTCTAACAAATATGTTAGCAAGTATTCGCGTTGTACAAAAGGTTGTCTCTAAATATGAAGAAAACGCTGCATCAGATCGTTTTAAACAAGCTGGCATTATAACAGGAATCAACCAATTGCTAGGCGGCCTATTTTCAGCTATTGGGCCTGTCGCTATTTCTGGATCAGCAGGTTTTATTGCAACGACTAATATTTATAAACGTCTCCCGTTTATATTAGGGTCAAGCTTTATTATTGTCGTTAGTATATTTCCAAAGATTACTTCATTCTTTGCAGCAATCCCTGTTGCAGTTGGTTATGCCGCTATTTATCCTGTATTCGCAAGGCATGATTGGTCTCGCCTTTCGAGAATACGAAACTGTCCAGGATAAAGAACGATTATTTAAAGTAGCCGGTCTTTCAATCTTTACAGGAGTCGGAGTTATGTTTGTTCCAGCAGGAGCATATTCCACACTTCCACCATTTCTAGCATCGTTTTTAAGTAATGGTCTCGTTCTTGGATCTGTAATGGCAATCTTGCTAGAAATACTATTTTCTCGTTCCGCTGCAAAACAAATATCGTAAATTGGAAAACTTCCATTATTGCACTCTACCTTTAGAGTTGTTACGATAAAATCAAACTTTAATCATTGGGGTTTTATTCTTCCCCAATGATTATTAACCAATATTATGAGCAACAACTCATAATAATTTATCTACTTCTTTTCAAAGAGATTTGATGTCTTACTATTATTCCTCAACATCTTCATGAACATGTATTTTGATTTCAATTAAAGAAAGGAATTTTCTATATGACTTATAAAATGATTGTTTTAGATTTAGATGATACTTTATTACGTGATGACCATACTATTTCACCTCGTACGAAAGAAGCGTTAATGACTGCACAAGAGCAAGGGGTAAAGGTTGTACTTGCTTCTGGACGTCCAACGTTTGGTATGCGCAATGTAGCCAAAGAACTTCGCTTAGAAGAATACGGCAGTTTCATTCTATCTTTTAATGGCGCAAAAATTATTAACTGTAAAACAAACGAAGACATCTTTAGTAGTACACTATCTCCTGAAATCGTTCACAACCTATTTGAAATTAGTAAAACTGAAGATGTATGGATTCATACTTATATGGGCGATGATATCGTAACGGAAGAAAATAATCCTTATACTGAAATTGAGGGCGATATTACTGGTATGCCAATTGTTGTAGTAGATGACTTTAAAGCCGCAGTTAAAGAGCCTGTAGTAAAAGTATTAATGAATAAAGAAGCTGAACGCCTTGTTGAAGTTGAAAAGAAACTTCAACAACAACTAGAAGGCCAATTAAGCGTGATGCGTTCGAAACCATTCTTCTTAGAATTTACAGAAGCCGGTGTTACAAAAGGAACGAGCTTAAACAAACTGATTCAAAAGCTTGGCATTAAGCGTGAAGAAGTTATCGCAATGGGCGATAGCTATAACGACCAAGCAATGATTGAATTTGCTGGTCTTGGCGTTGCAATGGGCAATGCACCTGATGATATTAAAGAAATTGCGAACTACGTAACAGATACAAATATGAACGATGGTGTTGCAAAAGTTGTAGAGAAATTCGTTTTAAAAACGGATGTACTTGTTTAATATTTTCATTCACAAAACCTATTTGAAGTCAAATACTTCAAATAGGTTTTTATTTAAATTCTCATGCTTTTGTGACTATATTTTGAACTTTGCACTATTCTCGTAGTGTAAACTTTCTTTTTGTATATAATGAAACAAAATAGACTATTTTATTTTGAAAAAGAATACAAATTTACTATATACAAGCATACGTTAAAGGAGGCTACTTTATGTTATCTACACCAATCGGACGATTAAGAGCAATTGGACTAGTTGAGGGTATTTCTTTCCTATTACTATTATTTGTAGCAATGCCATTGAAATATTTCGCAGGATTTGCAACAGCTGTTAAAATTACAGGCATGGCTCATGGTGTTCTATTTATTCTATTCATCTTTGCAGTAATTCAAGTAACAATCGTACACCGTAAATCAATTTTATGGGCACTTGGAGCATTCGTTTCATCAGTTATCCCATTTGGTACTTTTGTACTAGATGCAAAATTAAAGAACGAGCAACAATGATAATAAAAAGGTAGTTAACAACTGTTAACTACCTTTTCTATTTATAAATTTGGAATTTCCCAATCAATTTCTCTTTCGCCCATATTAGCTAAAATTGTATTTATTTTAGAATATGGCTTACTACCAAAGAAACCACGTCTTGCCGATAATGGGCTTGGATGTACAGATTCGATAATATGATGATTCGGATTCGTAATTAATTTCTTCTTCGCCTGCGCATGGCGCCCCCACAATATGAAAATAACTGGCTTTTCACGTTCGTTCAACAGTTCAATTACACGATCTGTGAAGTGCTCCCATCCTTTTCCCTTATGAGAATTTGCTTCGCCTTGACGAACTGTTAATACGGTATTTAGTAATAATACTCCTTGTTCCGCCCATTTTACTAAATAACCGTTATTCGGGATTTCATAACCATATTCATCTCGAAGTTCTTTATACATATTTAACAATGACGGTGGTGTTTTAACACCAGGTTGCACAGAAAAGCTTAAACCATGCGCTTGATTCGGTCCATGATATGGATCTTGCCCTAAAATGACAACCTTTGTATTTTCATAACTTGTATACTGAAGAGCGTTAAAAATATCTTCTACCTTCGGATAAACAACATGCGTGCTGTATTCTTCTGTCAAAAAACTGGATAGAGTAAGATAATACTCTTTCTCGAATTCTGGTGCCAATAGTGGCTCCCAATCATTCTTTAAAACATTTTCCATACTGTCACTTCCTGTCTAATTAATTCACCATATCCTGTCTTGTAAATACTACGAACGAAATAACAAGAGAAACAACTGCCCAAACAGTTAAATTCATCAAAGAAAATCCCATCGATAAACCTTGTAATGCAGGTAATTTTCCTGATAAATAATCCGTTAATGATAAATTCACACTAAAAATATATTTGGCGCCTTCCCAAGATGTTGCGAACGAGCTTAAAATACCGCCTGCAATTAATGCAGCTAGCATAACGCCCATACCAGCTGGTGTATTACGAATTAAAACAGAGACCATAAATGATATAGTTCCGACAACGATAGCAACAAACCAGGCTAGTCCATACGCCATTAAGATGTATTGCCACTGCGGAATAAGATGTACAAAGTTCGTATTTAACGTTTCCTTATCAATGACGAATCCTGTTAAAACAGGTAAATTCCATCCCGAGTACCCAAATACAAGCCCTGATAATATGTAAGCAAACAAACCTACAAGAAACAGTATGAGCGAAATGAAAAATAACATCGTCACGTATTTACTAAGGAGTATTTTCCAGCGCCGAATCGGCCGCGTAAGTAACATCTTCATCGTCCCATCACTTCGTTCTCCTGAAACGATATCAATGGCGACAATCATTACGAGAAGCGGAATAAATAATGTAATTCCTTGTTCAATAAATGCTCTGACAAAAGTCGGTGCACCCGGTGCCATCGGATTAATATTATGATCTAAATAATATTGTTGTTGCTCAACTCTTACCTTTAACCAATCACGCCATTCTTCTGGCAACCTAGAATTGTTCAACCGGTTCTGAGAATCAACAATTTGCTGTTGCAATGAAACCTTCCAATCAGTTGTACCGAGTCTTTTTTGTGTCGTTTCTATTTCACGATACTGCGCATACACAAAAAGCGGGATCAAGATTGCTAAAATAAGCATGACAACAAAAATACGTTTCTTGCGGTAAATCTTTTCTGATTCATTTAAAACTAGATTCGCAAATTCACGCATGCTGCTCACCCCTTGTGAGTTCAATAAATAAATCTTCTAGCGTAAATACAAGCTCCTTAACGCTATGTACATCTATTTCATTTGCGACAAAGTGTTTATTCCAACTACTTATAGATGCAATATCCATGCGGCATAGTAATC
Source organism: Bacillus cereus ATCC 14579 (assembly GCF_000007825.1). Lineage (NCBI taxonomy): Bacteria > Bacillati > Bacillota > Bacilli > Caryophanales > Bacillaceae > Bacillus > Bacillus cereus. The sequence goes on from NC_004722.1 coordinate 5,314,726, forward strand.
GATCGCCTTCTACACTCACTTCCCTTACTTCTTCGGCCGCTTCTAGCATATCTTTCGCCTTAGAAATCGGTGTAACAATCCATTCTACACGATCACTTGCTGTTTTAATTAATTCTTCAACCTTGGCAACTGTTATCATCTTTCCTTTATGAATAATAGCAACGCGATCGCATATCATTTGCACTTCACTTAGCAAGTGACTTGAAATAAACACGCTCATATTTTCTTCTTTCACAAGCTTATGTATAAATTCCCTAAGTTCTCTAATCCCTGCTGGATCTAAACCATTCGTTGGCTCATCTAATATGAGCAATTTCGGATTCCCAAGGAGCGCCTGTGCAATTCCAAGGCGTTGTTTCATACCAAGTGAGTACGTTTTTACCTTGTCATGAATTCTTTCATCTAAATGAACCATTTCAGCAATTTCAATAATACGTTCATCTGATATATCACCTAACATACGAGCAAATTGCTTTAAATTTTCCCATCCCGTTAAATATGTATACAACTCTGGGTTTTCAACGATACTCCCAATTTGACGCATCGCTTCTCTGAAATTTTCCTTAATCGAATAACCACCGATAGAAATCGTACCTTCTGTCGCCTTAATCAATCCGACTAACATTCGAATGGTAGTCGTCTTTCCAGCACCATTTGGTCCTAAGAACCCGAACACTTCTCCTTGCTTTACATCAAAGGAAATATTCTCTACAAGAGTCTTCTTTCCAATTACCTTCTTCAAGTCTCGTACGGAAAGTATCGTCGTCATTTTACCCCTCCTTGTTCTAGTTTTAATTTACTTACAACATTTTGAACTAAACGTTCTGCCATATACGTATAACCTACTTCGTTCGGATGAAAATGATCAGAGTATAATAAATCTTTCCCGCGGTTTTGGAATAAATCAAATGTCGGTGTAATATACACATTTTTATCGTTTAGCGCTAATTTCTCTAAAGATGCATTCCAGTCCACAACAATGTTTGAAGACCCTTTTAAATCTTCTACATCTTCAAAAGGATTGTATAAACCAAGCCAAAAAATCGGACTATCTGTATTTAATTTACGAATTTCTTCTATAATTTTCTTTGCTTCATTTTGAAACGTCTCTGTGTCAGGACGATACGTCTCTAAATCTATTTTCCCAAGTGATTCCCAGCCTGGGAACAAATCATTTCCACCAATCGTTAACACAATTACATCTGCTTGCTTAATTGAATATTGAGCGCCATTACTTTCAATTTGTTTTAATAAATCGGGCATTTTTGCACCACTAACTGCTAAATTTGTTAATGCAATTTTTTGCTTATAATCTTTTTGTAAATCCTCTTTCATTCGCCCAACATAGCCAATTCCTTCTTTATCACCAACGCCACGCGTTAATGAATCACCTAAACTAACGATTTGTAACGTTCCCATTTTCTTTTTCTCTTTTGCCACTACATCGGTCTTTTTAATTAAATTTGAAGCTTTCGGATTTAATACATCATTTACACCTGAAACAAAGCCATATGCAAATAAACAGAAAGATGCAATTGTAATGAGTAGAATTACTTTTACTACTTTTGATCTCATATCAAAACCCCTTTTAGCCCTCATAGATTGTCCATAATTATACCAAACGAAATTTTGAAAAGCGATTTTCACACCTTCTCAATTATGTCGTTTCTCTATCTACTAACTCTGGTAATAACTCTATATGCTTCACATCTAATTTCTCTTCATTAATCTTTTCATATAATAATTCAAACGCTTTCACTCCAACGTTTTTACTAGAATGCGAAATCGTCGTTATACCCAATATATCTGCCACCTCTTGATCATCACACCCGATAATCGTAATATCCTCTGGAATACGAACTCCTTGTTTTTTTGCTTCTGTAACCATCCCCGCTGCAATATGGTTACAAGATACAAGGAACGCCGTCGGTTTTACTGACATATGAGCCCATTCTCTAATTACATTGCGTCCATCTTCCACTGTAAAACACCCCTCAAATTTCCAGGTCTCTAACGGTGTTACGATACTCTGTTGAAGCGAATCTTCGTACGCCTTCTTTCGTCTTTGGCTATTAACGCTATTACTTCTTCCAATACAATATCCAATACGCGTATGACCGGCATCTATTAAGCTTTTCATCCCACGTGAAAATACTTTGTAGTAATCGATATGGACACTTGAAATATACTTCGAATCTATTTCTTCACACATAACAATCGGACCGAATTTCGTATATTCTTCAAGCTTCTCCTTACTATTTGTCCGAGAACAAATAATAACCCCATCAAGCTTTTTCATTTTTAACATATTCAAAATTTCTAGTTCTCTTTCTTCACTATAATTCGTCTGGCAAAGCATCATATTATAATTATTCTTTGCTGTCTCTTTTGATATCCCCTCGATAATAGCGCTATAATATTGATCATTTACGTGTGGCAATAAAACGCCAATTACATTCGTTTTTCCTTTCACTAAATGAATTGCATTCACGTTTTGCGTGTAATTTAATTCTTCTATAATCGCTAAAATTTCTTTTCGTTTCTGTTCATTTACGTACGGATGATTATTTAGTACACGTGAAACAGTTGAAACAGATACTCCAGCAAGTTCAGCAATCTTTCTTATATTTGTCATCTCATTTTCCCCTTCTCACAAAAATTCTTCCTTGACCTGGTAAGCTTTCCACAATATATCCTTTCCTAGCAAATACATTTAGAAAGGATATACAACTATGCTTCGATTCAAATTAGAATATATATTTTTCATTGGCGGTTTACTCATTCTTGCCATCGGTATTAATATGATGACGATAATTACTTCCTTTGGACTTAGCCCTTATGATTCCTTCTTTATTGCACTATATCAAAATTTTGGGATAAGTATTGGTTTTTGGATTTTCATGATTAACTTTGCCTTTACACTTATCGTACTCTTTTGGAATAGAAAACAAATTACAATCGGTACAATTGTAACGATGGTTCTTATTTCTCTTTTTGTTGATTGGATTGGTTCCATTACAACTATTATGGACGCTATCCGCTCTCTTCCAAAATATATAACACTTATTTGCGGAAATCTATTCGTTGGAGCTGGAATTGGTCTTTACGTCTCTACAAACCTTTGTGCAGCGCCTCAAGAAGCTTTCGTTTTAACGGTTGCCGAGAAGAAAAAATGGACGTTTAGAAGAACAGAGATTTCATTAGCCTTTTTATTTTTAACGTTAAGCTTTTTATTAGATGGACCTATCTATTTTGGAACAATCATCTTATCCTTTACAACAGGCTGGATTATCCAAGCATTTATTCAAGTTGGTACGCAGATTTTAAATAGAAAAGAGCCTATTAAGCAAGCTGCTTAATAGGCTCTTTCTGTTTTATGGTAAGAGATACTACTTAGCATCCCCTTCAATTCGATAGTTCGCTTTCAAACAATCTATTTCTTCATACCCTTGCAACGTATGTAGAATATAATCATAATCAGCAAGAGACGCACGATGCGTTACAATTACAATTTCAGCCTTTCCTTTCTCTTCAAGCGGCATTTGAATAATTTTCTCAAAGCTAACTCCGCGCTCAGAGAACAATGAAGTAATTTTTGCAAATACACCAATTTCGTCTTTTACATGCAGTCTTAAAAACTTTTTCACGACAATTTCGTCTGGCTCTTTTAATACTTTTTGATATTGTGGGACTACAGCACTATTTCCTGTTACCCCTAATCTAATATTTTGCATTACAGCAACTAAATCCGAAACAACAGCTGTCGCTGTCGGTAAACTTCCTGCGCCTGGTCCATAAAACATCGTTTCTCCAACTGCTTCACCGTACACATACACAGCGTTATATTCATTTTGTACTGCCGCAAGAGGATGTGTATTTGGAAGTAAAGTTGGTTCAACTGTAACCTCCAATTTTTCACCATCTCGTTTTGCAAGACCGATTAATTTAATTGTATAACCTAAGCTCTTACTGTATTCAATATCTTCCTCTGTAATAGAGGTAATCCCTTTTACTTTCACATCTCCAAGCTCTACATTTGTAGAGAAACCGAGGGTAGCTAAAATCGTCATTTTTCTTGCTGCATCTAAACCTTCTACATCTGATGTTGGATCTGCTTCTGCAAATCCAAGTTGTTGGGCTTCTTTTAACACGTCGTTATATGCTCTCCCTTCGTCTGACATTTTCGTCAAAATAAAATTTGTTGTTCCATTTACAATTCCCATTACTTTCGTAATAAGATCTGAAGAAAGTCCTTCTACGATACTGCGTAAAATTGGAATTCCCCCTGCCACACTCGCCTCATAGAATAAATCAGCCTTATTATCTTTTGCTGTCGCTAATAATTCAGCTCCATGTAATGCCATTAAGTCTTTATTTGCAGTTACAACATGCTTTCCGCTTTTTAAAGCTTGTAAAATATATGATTTTGCATCATCAATGCCACCCATCACTTCAATGACAACATCAATATTTGGATTATCTAAAATTTCATTTGCATCTTGTGTTAATAGAGTAGAAGGTACCTCTACCTCTCTCTCTTTCTCAATGTTTTGCACTAATACTTTCGTTACCTTCACTGGACAGCCTACTTGGTGTATGAGTCGTTCTTGATGATCCGTAATAATACGAACCACACCACTGCCAACTGTCCCAAGACCTAATAACCCAACTTGAATTTCTTTCATAGTACTGTCCACCCCTCAAAAATTGTGTTTAGATGAAATTATATGAGTAAAAAATCTGAAAAACAATGTATTTTGAACATTCGGAAAAATAAAGGTTAATCTTTACAAGGAAAACGTTACCACGTGTTACACAATCTTTCTTTACAATATATAAGGGGTTTCTTGATACACGTAATAATTCAACCAATTAGAAAACAATAAATTACCATGACTCCTCCACCTAACAAGCGGCTTTTCATCTGGATTATTATGTTTAAAATAGTTTTTTGGCACATCAATATTTAATCCCTTGTCACGATCTCGTTCGTATTCTTGTTTTAACGTCTCACAACTATATTCGCTATGTCCAAGGGCAAACACTTGCCTTCCTTCTGGCCCAATAACAAGGTGAACACCTGCTTCTTCAGAGTTTGCTAACAATGTTAATTCTTTCACTTCTCTAATATCATTCTCTCGTACTTCTGTATGACGAGAATGCGGAGCAAAAAACAATTCATCAAATCCTTGTAATAATTTCACATGTTGCTCGCAAACTTCATGTTCAAATACACCAAACATTTTTTCCTTAAGGGGATACTTTGGAACACCATAATGATAGTACAAGCCAGCCTGTGCCCCCCAGCAAATATGGAGCGTAGATGTTACATTCGTTTTTGAATACTCCATAATATGTTTAAGCTCTTCCCAATAATCTACCTCTTCAAAAGCAAGGGTCTCCACTGGCGCTCCTGTAATAATGAGCCCATCAAACTTTTCATTTTCAATATCACGAAACGTTTTATAAAAGCTTGTTAAATGTTCTTGCGTTACATTACGCGATAGATGTGATTCCATATGAAGCAAATGAACATCTAATTGTAACGGTGTGTTTCCAATTAAGCGAAGTAATTGCGCCTCTGTGTCTTGCTTCGTTGGCATTAAATTTAATATAGCAATTTTTAAAGCACGTATATCTTGTGTTTCTGCCCGCTCCTTCGTCATTACAAAAATATTTTCTTTTTGCAACACTTTGCGAGCCGGTAAATCTTTATCAATTATGATTGGCATGTGTTTTGCCTCCAACTAGAGCTGCTTCCAAATCTGCAATAATATCAGAAACATCTTCTATACCAACCGATAAACGAATTAAATCGGATGTAACACCCGCTAAACGCTGATCTTCAGCATTTAATTGTCTATGCGTCGTACTAGCAGGATGTATAACGCAAGTTCGTGCATCAGCTACGTGCGTTACAAGAGTTGCTAGTTTTACATTTGCGATAAATTCTTTTGCTGCTTCTAATCCGCCTTTAATACCGAAAGTTAAAACACCACTAGCACCTTTTTTCAAGTACTGTTGTGCTAATGAGTAATTTTCATTACTATCTAAGCCTGGATAATTCACCCATTCAATACGTTCATGATTAGCAAGCCACTTAGCAACTGCAAGAGCATTTTCACTATGACGTTCCATTCGTAAATGCAATGTTTCTAAGCCAATATTGCTAATATATGCATTGAATGGGCTCATACAATTTCCATAATCTCTTAATAGTTGAACACGTGCTTTCACAATATATGCTGCTGCACCAAAGTTTTGAACGTAACTTACACCGTGATAACTTGGATCTGGTTCAACAAGCTCAGGATATTTTCCATTTGTCCAATCAAAGTTTCCACCGTCAATTACAATACCGCCTAAAGAGCTCGCATGCCCATCGATATACTTCGTCGTAGAATGAACAATAATATTTGCCCCATATTCAAACGCTTGGCATAAATAAGGAGTTGCTAATGTATTATCAACGATAAAAGGTACCTCTAATTCTTTAGCGGCAGCTGAAAATTCTTTGAAATTTAAAACATTCATCGCTGGATTTCCTAATGATTCTGCATAGATAAGTTTCGTCTTATCGTTAGCAAGTGCCGTAATTTCATCTGCCGTTAAATTTGGATTAAAGAACGTAACATCAATGCCAAGCTTACGTAAACTCACCCCAAATAAATTAAACGTTCCCCCGTAAACAGTTGAAGAGCAAAGTAAATGATCCCCACTACTACAAATATTTAAAACTGCGAGCATAATAGCTGCTTGCCCAGAAGCCGTTGCAACAGCTCCTACACCGCCTTCTAAATCTGATAACTTCTGCTCAAATGCTGCTAAAGTAGGGTTTCCAATACGTGTATAAATATATCCTTCTGCCTCTAAGTTAAATAGAGCTGCTAAATCATCCGAAGTATCGTATTTATACGTTGTGCTTTGATAAAGTGGTAAAACACGTGGTTCACCATTCTTTGGCGTATAGCCACCTTGCACACAAATTGTTCCTTTTCCCCATGATTCTCCCATCTCTCATTCTCCTTTCTTTTATACAAAATAAAAAACTGCTCCTTTCCTGAAAACAAGAAAGGAGCAGTTTGAAAACACGCTCTAAAGGCTCTTTCTTATCTCTCAGGATTACTACCTGCAGGATTTGGCACAATTCCGTTATACGGCTGTTGCCAAGGTTTCATCGGGCCTGTCCCTCCACCTTTTCTTGATAAGACTATGCAATTACCGTTGATTTTATAGCAATAATTTCCTAATGTCAAACAGTTTTTCTGAATGTTCTAAAATAAATGTTAACAGTTTCATATAAATCAACAAAAGAAATATATTCTAGTCTATTTCAAAAAAGACCTTTAAAAACCTCAAATCAGTCTATAAAATTAAATAAGTAATTTAACCTATAAATTCAAATTCCCCAAAAGTTAGCCTATATGTTGAATAGGCCATCTTCTCAAAAAGATACTATATATATTCAATCCATTTTTCACTAGTATATTTCACTTTTTTCCCTACTAAGATTTACATAACGGAGGTATAACATGACAAATAAAAAAGATATGCATTACATACTTGCTCTATATGGCATTCTTCTAGGATCTATAGTAGGAGCTACAGTCTGGTTATTTTTAGTCACAATAAATATTGGAATCCACTTTATTTGGGGATACTTGCCTGAAGTTCTCTCTTTTCCCTCTTATTACACCCTTTGCGTAACAATAATTGGCGGGGTCCTTGTTGGTCTATCACAAAAACATTTCGGTACATACCCACGCCTTATGCCTGAAGTAATGGCTGAATATAAAAAAACTGGTCGAATCGAATATCGCTTTGTCCATCGGGCTACTTTAACAGCGATTATTGTTTTAATTTTCGGTGCTAGTCTTGGTCCAGAAGCCGCACTAGTTGGAATTATAGGCGGACTGTGCACATGGGTAGGGGATCGCTTTAAATTTGCCTTAAAGGGTATGAATGAGCTAACCGAGATCGGAATTGGCGCTACTTTAAGTGTCATTTTTAACGCACCATTATTCGGTTATTTAGCACCAAATGAAAATGAGGGGGAAGAAATTGCTGCTTTTTCTAAAGGAAAAAAAGCGATTGTATACTTAGCTACTACTTTCGCAGGTTTTTCTGTTTATTTACTACTGAGTAAACTTGATAATCGTGGATCCTTTATTGTTGATTTCGGAGAAGGTACACTTTCTTTCAATGAATGGATTGCATTTCTTCCACTTGCTAGTATCGGTGCTATAGTTGGTTTCTTTTATTTCAAGTTAGAATTCACATTAGAAAAGTTAATTCACCCTTTTAGAGAATACAAGCTGACACTCGGAATTATCGGTGGTATTTTATTAGGAATTGCGGGAACCTTTCTTCCGTACACATTATTTTCAGGGGAACATCAATTAAAAGAATTAGTTGTTGAATGGAGCCATTTATCTTTTTGGATACTACTTCTTTCAGGGATTTTAAAGTTGTGCATTACTGCCGTTTGTTTGAACACAGGGTGGCGAGGTGGACATATCTTCCCAATTATATTTTCTGGGTCAAGTATCGGATACGCTGTAGCATCTATTCTTCCTATAGATCCAGTAGCATCTGTTGCCATCGTAACAACAGCAATTTCAAGCTATGCGTTACGAAAGCCAATAGCTATAACATTACTATTACTTATGTTTTTCCCGCTTAATTTACTATTGCCCATGCTTGGTGCAGCTGCTATCGGTAATGCCTTTCCACTCCCAAAACATAACGAAAATAAAAATTAATAAAAATAGGCAGTGGGGACGAAAGCTCCACTGTCTATTTTTTTATTACACATGCTGCTTCAATAACGCTTCTAACTCCTCAAAATTATGCACTTCATATGTCGGTATAATCCCACTATCATTTAATTTCCTTTCTGGATTAAACCAACAAGTATCAATTCCCGCTACATATCCACCTTTAATATCAGCGCTTAATGAATCCCCAATAATCAGCCCTTCTTCAGGTGCAAAGTTAGGAATCCGTTCAAAAACATAATCAAAATACTCTTTCATCGGTTTTTGAAAACCTGTATCTTCCGAAACAAAGACATCTTTAAATAATGAATGTAACCCTGCATTGCGCAAACGTTTATCTTGCGTCTTAGAAACACCATTTGTCACTATATACAATTCATACTCCCCTTGAATTTGATTTATAAATTCAAATGCACCTTGCATGAGTTGATTTCCTTCTTCTAAGTAGTTACGATAATTATTTTCGAATAATATTCCATTTACTTCTTCTCCATACTCTTTAAACAACAGAGAGAATCGTGTATTTACAACTTCATTGCGTGATAGTTCACCTTTTTCAAAAGCATCCCAAAGACCTTTATTTATCTTTTTATAACGAGCCTCTATCTCGTCTGTTAAAGGGATTCCCTTCTCTTCAAAAAGCACCCGTAAAGCCACTTTTTCAGCCTTTTGGAAATCTAATAATGTATCATCTACATCAAATAGCAATGTTTTATATTTTTTCATAAACTCATCACACTCTCTTTTCTACAAAAACAAATTTACATAAATCGTATCATTCCTTCTTGTAAAGATAATAGGAGATATCTCATACTATAAATAGAGGTGAAAATATGAAAATCAGCAAAAATGAGGAAGAAATTTATCAATACATGCAAATCCATCAATTCCATACCCTATTTTCATTTCATGTCTTGCCATATGTAGAGCTACATTCTTTTCAAACGAAAGAGATGATATGTAGCGAAGGAAATACTCTCCCTTATCTCTATTACTTAATTTCTGGGAAGGCAAAAATATATATGAGTCATAAAAACGGGAAGGTTTCATTAATTAATTTTATTCAAGCACCATCTTTTATCGGGGAATTAGGATTAATAGGAGTAGAAAATATTACTAAGTCCGTTGAAGTACTAGAAGATTGTGTTTGTTTGGCACTTCCTCTTAAAGATTGTCAGCAACTTTTATTACAAGATGCAACATTTTTACAGCACTTATGCAAATTTATTGGAGAAAAGACAATTACTCGCACTGAAAATTACGCAAAAAACTATAGTTATCCTTTTGAAAATCGATTAGCTGCTTTTATTTTATTAACAGAACAAAATAATTGTTATATAGAAAAGCATACTGAGGCCTCGGAATATTTAAATGTCAGCTACCGTCATCTTTTATATGTATTAAATCGGTTTTGCCAACAAAATTATTTAAGAAAAGAAGGCCGAACATATTATATACAAGATCGAAATACATTAGAAAAGCTTGCTGATGAACTAAAAATATAAAAAAACAGCATTAACATATAAACGTTAATGCTGTTTTTTCGAGTGACGAGTATAATTTTAATTAAAATTTACTTGCTACTTTAGCTGCTTCTTCAAGACCTGCAGCGATGATTTCTTCTGCTTTATCTGGGAATTGGTTATGCCCTTCAATAACTACTGTTTCCATGTTTGTTGCGCCGAAGAAGCCCATCATACTTGCTACATATTTAACAGCCATTTCTACCTCAGCTGCTGGCCCTTCTGAATATACGCCGCCTCGTGCATTTAATAATGCAATCTTCTTATCTCCGATTAGGCCAACTGGACCCTCTGGCGTATATTTGAACGTTTTACCAGCACGGTTTAAATAATCAATATATGTGTGCAATACTGCTGGAATCGTTAAGTTCCATAATGGGAAGCCGAAAACAACTTTATCAGCTTCTAGGAATTGATTTAAATACTTATCAGCAACTGCTACTGCTTTTGCTTCTTCTTCTGTTAAATCAAATCCTTTACCTACCTTGAATGTACCATTGATCATGTCTACGCCTACGTATGGTAATTCTTCTTTATATAAATCAAGTTCTACTACTGTATCATTTGGGTTTGCTTCTTTATAGTTTGCTAAAAATGCCTCATATAATTTTACACTAACTGCTTGTTCCGCTGGACGGTTATTTGCTTTAACGAATAAAACTGTTGCCATTATTTATTCCTCCTAGTACTCACTCTTATGTTGTTATATGCTTTCAAAAAAGGTATCCCTTGTAATTGTTGTTTTGTTGCTTACAAACATATTTTATCTTTATATAAAGACAATTTCGTCCTCACATAGACGTATTTTTCCATAAAAAAAGTCCACCTTCTAAAGGCGAACTTGGTCTTACGACTTTCGTCTTATACAATTCCATTTTTAACTGCATATAATGCCGCTTGCGTACGATCAGATAAATTCAACTTACTCAAAATACTACTTACATGCGCCTTAACCGTCTTTTCTGTAATAACTAAAACAGATGCAATTTCCTTATTGCTCATCCCTTTCGCTAATAGCTGCAATACTTCATTTTCTCTCGCTGTTAGCACATCCACTTGAATAGAAGATTCTTCTTCCTTTTCTTCTACAGGTAATGTTTGAGAGAGAAGAGCATTTGCTATATCCGGATGTAATTGAATATTACCTTTATATGCGCTTCGAATAGCCTCAACAAGCTGATCTGGTTCTACATCTTTTAAAATATACCCACTTGCTCCAGCCCTTAATGCAGGTAACACATGCGCCTGATCAGAAAAGCTAGTTAATACAATTACTTTCACATTTGGATACTCTTTTTTTATATATGCCGTCGCCTCAACACCATCCATTTCAGGCATATATAAATCCATTAATATAACATCGGGATTTGTTTCTCCTACTTTCACTAACGCTTCTTTCCCATTATTCGCTTCTCCAACTAACTCTAAATCTTCCTGTGTACTTAAGAAAAATGCTAATCCTTTTAAAACGACTGTATGATCATCAACTAACAATACTTTTATTTTCACAAACTTCCCTCATTTTCACATCATAATGGTACATTTACTTTTACGCTCGTTCGTTTATTACTACTTACAATTTTAATTGTTCCACCAACTAATTCTACTCTTTCACGCATCGTAGTCATACCTAGTGATTTCTTTTCTTTTATATTCTTTTCCACAAAGCCCTTTCCTTGATCAACTATTTCTAATGATACATTTTTCTCATTCACTGTAAAATAAATCGTCGCTTCTTTTACACCTGCATGCTTACTTACATTGTTCAGTGCTTCTTGGCCTATGCGCCACAAAGCTTCTTCTACTACACGAGGTAAATCACGAACACCCGTAACTTGCTCCCTAATTTTCAGTCCCAAATTTTCACCGTACTGCTTTAGAGCTGGCAATAATCCTTTTTCTAATCCTGCCGGACGAAGCTGCCAAATTAATGTCCTCATTTCTTTCAAAGCTCCTTGCGCAAGTTCACGCATCTCATGCAAAGATTGATCTACCTTTTCATTTTTACCTTTTAAAACTGCCTCGGCGCCTTTTGTCATGAAGGTTAATGAAAATAATTTTTGCGAAACAGAATCATGTAAATCTCTTGCTAACCGATTTCTTTCTTCCATTCGTACAAGTTCACGGCGCTGCTCGTTTAACCTCAAATTCTCTATTATTAACGAAACATGGTTCGATAATGCTTGAATTACATCTATTGTATTAGCATCAAACTCTCCATTATTCAAACTAACACATAAAACACCAAATATATGGTTTTGAATATGTATTGGTGTAGCAATAACAGCTCGATTTAGATGTACATTATGTCCTATTTGATGTTTTATTAGAACTGGTTCATCTTGTTCTAACGCCTTCTTGGCCGCCTCTTTTACATCCTCTTGTAACTCTTCCTGAACGTAAGACGCTCGCAGAGATAATTCTTTTTCCTCCCTAATAAAAAGCGCTACTTGATTCCATTGAAATACTTCACCTACGTGATTTACCACCTTTTCAGGTAGTACATTAAACTTATGAATCATTTTTAAATCTTGAATGAAACGCTCTAATTTCACATAATAATGTGCTCTTCTCTTTTCATTTTCATATAATTTTGTTCGCTTTAAAGCCGTACCAATTTGGAAGGCAACCGATTGGAGTAATACTAATTCTTCTTCTGAAAAATGTGTTTTACCCGGACTTGCAACATTTAACACCCCAAATTTTTCTCCCCCAGCTTTTAAAGGAACCGTAGCATGATGAAGAATGCCCTCCGTATCCCCCCAATTATATTCAATTGCATTATTAATTCTTTTACATTCAATAATATTAACGGCTCTCTCTAATTTTCCATCTACAAAACCTCGTAAACACCAACATTCACCTTCGCACATCGGGCGTTTATTTTCATATGTAAGTGCCTCTGGTAATTGATAATCAATTAACTTCGTATACTTCCCATTTTCATCCGCAAGAAAAATCCATCCTGTCGTTAAACCTGTTACACTTAGCAATTTCTCGAGGACAGCTTGCAATACATGATATGTATCATTTGATGTATTTAATGTTTCTGCAATTTCCTTTAATATAACTAATTCATTCGTACGATTATCTCGAAACATACTCATTCTCCTGCATACAAGATTTTAAATAGCTCTTAAAATAAATCATCTACTTTTCACTTTGTACTTATTCGTAACATTGATATAATGGTGAAAACATAGTTTTCATTATATCACTCGAGGGGGCTTTCATAATGACATTAAATAAAGCACTTACTATCGCTGGTTCTGACACAAGTGGCGGTGCTGGTATACAGGCAGATTTAAAAACATTCCAAGAACTGGGCGTATACGGAATGACATCTCTTACAACAATCGTAACGATGGATCCACATAACGGTTGGGCACATAACGTATTTCCAATCCCAGCTTCTACATTAAAACCACAATTAGAAACAACAATTGAAGGTGTTGGCGTAGACGCTTTAAAAACAGGTATGCTTGGATCAGTAGAAATTATTGAAATGGTTGCAGAAACAATCGAAAAGCACAATTTCAAAAATGTAGTAGTTGACCCTGTTATGGTATGTAAAGGTGCAGATGAAGCATTACACCCTGAAACGAACGATTGCTTACGTGACGTTCTTGTGCCAAAGGCATTAGTTGTAACGCCAAACTTATTTGAAGCTTACCAATTAAGCGGTGTGAAAATTAATTCTCTTGAGGACATGAAAGAAGCAGCGAAGAAAATCCACGCTTTAGGTCCCAAATACGTACTAATTAAAGGCGGAAGCAAACTTGGTACGGAAACTGCAATCGACGTCCTATATGATGGAGAAACATTCGAACTTCTAGAATCAGAAAAAATCGATACAACCAATACACACGGTGCAGGTTGTACATATTCTGCTGCAATTACAGCAGAACTTGCAAAAGGAAAACCTGTGAAAGAAGCAGTAAAAACTGCTAAAGAATTCATCACAGCTGCTATTCGTTACTCATTCAAAATTAACGAATACGTAGGTCCAACTCACCATGGTGCATATCGTAAATTCGTTGTATCAAAAGAACTTGTCTAATATATAAATAAAAACACTCACAAGGTTCATACATTGCCTCTGTGAGTGTTTTTTATAAGTTTTATGTCTTCCGGTCATCTTATCTTTAAGATGCAGAGCTGACCTTATTTCTACCATTTCGTTTCGAGTAGTATAACGCATCATCCGCCGCTTGAATAAATTGCTCTGATGCCCCTTCATACTCTGAAACCCCTACCGAAACTGTAATTTTTATTTTTGTTCCATCTAACAATTCAAATGAATGTTTTTCAACAGCTATACGAGTTTGTTCCCCAACATGAATTCCATAAGCTATTCCTTTCCTTGGTATCAAAAGCGCAAACTCCTCTCCACCCTTTCGAAAAACCAAATCCGGAAATGCTGACATTTCTCGCAAAATATGCCCTACTTGTTTTAACACTTCGTCTCCCGCTGGGTGCCCATACGTATCATTTACATGCTTAAAATGGTCAATATCTATAAGTAGTAAACAAAGTGAATCGTTTTTCAAGTGTTTATTACTAATATGACGATTCATCTCTAAATCAAACTGCCTTACGTTTCCTAGACCTGTCAATGCATCTATCGTTGCGTATTGCTTCATCGTTTGAAATAGCTCATTGGATTGTAAAACATAATTTGCACTTATGAATGTTATGTAACCTGTAATAATACTAGAAATTAAATATAATCCCACTATGTGGAACTCTTTAATTAACCATATATATAACGCTGGGATTAGAATAGATAAAATATATGCGTGTAACCATACCCACTTTTCCCCTAAAGAAAGCTTCATACGCGAAATAAAGATACTCCCTATTCCTATCGCAATGATTGTATAAAAGGCCACTTGAGAAGCTAATGAATAATCCATAAACAACAGTCTAGTTACTAAAATCATAATAATTGTTATGGTACTCGCTATCGGCCCTCCAATAATAACAGCTAGAATAACAGCTAAGTAGCGTAAATCCAATAGGATGGTACCAACACGAACACCGAAATACATTAGTAATATACCTAGTATCCCAGTAAAAATGCCTACTACACATTTCTGCCCAAAAGAGAATCCTTCTTTTAACGGCTTATCTCTTAAAAGCTGACCTCCAACAAAAATAAAGGAAAGAATAATTGTTGTATTTACAAATAAGTCCCTTAACATAAAATGATCTCCTTACTTTTCTATCTATCCCTTTCCTTACTTTATTTTATACGAAATCCCTATAATTCCCAAAGTTTTTATTTATTTTTTGCTGTTCCACGTGAAACAGCAAAAAATAAAAAGGGCGAAAACTCGCCCTTTTTCATTAACAACAGCGTGATATTTTTCCACCCTTTGCGTTAAATCTTGCTTCTTGTGCCTCAGCAAAAAATTGCTTTTGACATAAAACCTCTTCTTCAGGATGATGCTTTTTCATATGCTCCACATATACTTCATAACTTGGTACCCCAACGAGCAAACTAATAAAGCGCTTCCTTTCCTCCCATACTTGCCACAGCTTTTTAAGCATAGTTCCTCGACTCACTTTCATCTCTAGGAATATATGGTGCCTCTTTTAACGGCATTGGCTTATTTCTTAATACTTGTATCCAAATTCGAAGTGCTGAAATTAACACAGCGATTACAACTATCATAAAAATCCCACAAAGCGCTGCATCAATATAATCATTGAAAATAATTTGCTTCATTTGAGCGACATTTTTAGCTGGCGCTAACACTTTTCCCTCATCTAATGCTCTCTGAAATACCTTTGCATGCGATAGAAATCCAATTTTAGGATTTTCATGAAATAGCTTTTGATACCCCGCCGTCATTGTTACAATCAGCAACCCGACAGTTGGAATAAGTGTTACCCAAACGTACGCCTTTTTTCCCATTTTGAACAAAATTGTCGTTCCAAGTAATAATGCAATACCTGCTAGCATTTGATTTGCAATACCGAAAAGTGGCCATAATGTATTAATTCCACCGAGCGGATCTATTACCCCTTGGTATAAGAAATATCCCCACCCTAATACACATAATGTTGTAGCGATTACATTTGCTAATGTAGAATCCGTTTTCCCAAATGGCTTATATACATGCCCTAAAATATCTTGAATCATAAATCGGCCGACACGCGTTCCGGCATCAATCGTTGTTAAAATAAATAGGGCTTCAAAGAGAATCGCAAAATGATACCAAAATGCCATCATGGCCGTTCCACCTATTACTTGTGAGAAAATATATGCCATACCTATCGCTAATGTTGGCGCACCACCTGTACGTGATAAAATCGTTTGCTCTCCAACATTTACAGCGAGATCTTTTAGTTCATTTGGTGTAATAGCAAATCCCCATGAGGAAATAACTTGAGCTGCCTGCGAGACATCTGTACCGATAAGTGCTGCGGGACTATTAATTGCAAAATACGTTCCCGGTGTTAATACACAAGCTGCAATCATCGCCATCGCTGCTACAAACGACTCCATTAACATTGCTCCATAACCGATTGGCTGTGCGTGTCCCTCTTGCTCAATCATCTTCGGCGTCGTACCTGATGAAACAAGAGCATGGAATCCAGACACTGCACCACAAGCAATAGTAATAAATAAGAAAGGGAATAGGTTTCCAGAGAACACAGGACCAGTTCCATCAATAAATTTCGAAACTGCTGGCATTTGTAAATCTGGTGCTACAATTAAGATACCGATTGCTAACCCTACAATTGTTCCGACTTTTAAAAATGTACTTAAATAATCACGTGGTGCTAAAAGCATCCAAACTGGTAATGCAGATGCAATAAATCCATATACAATAAGCATAATAGCAATTGTTTCACCACTAAATGTGAACATACTTGCAAGTGTTGGATTTTCTGCTACATACTGTCCTCCAACAAGAGATAAAATAAGTAGGATAATACCAATTACTGATCCTTCTCCAACACGACCAGGCCTAATATAGCGCATATAAACTCCCATTAAAATAGCGATAGGAATCGTTGCTGCTATCGTAAACATTCCCCAAGGACTTCCGATTAGTGCCTTTACTACGACCAACGCTAATACTGCTAATAAAATAATCATAATTCCTAAAATACCTATCATTGCAATTAGTCCTGTAACAGGTCCAATCTCATCTTTAATCATTTCTCCTAACGATTTACCATTACGTCTCATTGAAGCAAATAAAATAACAAAATCTTGGACAGCCCCCGCAACAACTACCCCAACAATAATCCAAATGGTCCCTGGTAAATACCCCATTTGTGCCGCTAAAATCGGTCCTACTAAAGGTCCCGCTCCAGCAATCGCTGCAAAGTGATGTCCAAACAATACCCACTTATTTGTTGGAACATAGTCTTTCCCATCATTTAATGTATGGGCTGGTGTTTGCCGATTATCATCTAAATTAAAAACCTTTCTCGCTATAAATCTACTATAAAAGCGATAAGCAACTGCATATACACATACGGCAGCTACTAAGAGCCATACAGCATTAATGGTTTCACCTTGTGATAAAGCTATTACCCCAAAAGCACCTGCTCCTACTGCTGTAATAACGCCCCAAAGTAAGATCGATTTCAATGTCTTCACATACAATTCCCCCAATACTATTTCTTAGTGGAGATTGTACTAAATTTTCTGAATATTTAACTTGAATCCTCCCTATCATGAAGGATTTTCAGTTTATCATGTTAAAATACTCTCATTATCTACTATAATTCAATGTTATTTCGAAGGCGTTTTACATAATTACGACTGACTGGAATCGGTTGCTCATCATACCTATCTAAATACAAATTATACGTGCCATTATAATAAGGTTTCAGTTCTTTTACATATGACATATTAATTAAATAGCTTTTATGTACACGTAAAAAATCATATGCATTTAGCTTATTTTCTAATTCCTGAAGTGTATATGTTGAAATATACTGATTATTCGTTGTGTAAATTGAAACAGTTTTATTTTCTTTATTTTTACTTACATATACGATATCTTCTGGAAGAATATATCGTATGCCCTCTTGACTTTCTATCGGTAGTTTTCGCAAATAACTCTTTGCTTTCTCACCTTGTTCTTTACCTATTTTATATAAAAGAAATTGTAAATCTTCTTCACGAAATGGTCGCAATAAATAATAAAATGCTTGAAAACGAAAAGCTGTAATAGATTCTTCTATGTTTTCACCTACAAAAATAAATTTTGTATAGCAATTTATTTCTCGTAATAAACTTGCATATTCAAAACCAGTACCATCTAGTAATTTGGAACTTAAAAAAACAAAGTCTGGTATATGTTTTTTCATCATAAATAAAGATTCTGTTCCTGTCTTTGCTTCAAAACATTCTACATTTCTCATATTTTCAGTGAAATTTTCAGCTAACTCTCTTCTCTCTTCTGCCTCTTCCATAATCAGTAAAATTTTCATTTCTTCAACCACCTAATTCTTTGTCCATATGTCCTGTTGTATACATTCGCTTTTATAAGAAATAATCCCTTTTTCTTACTATACCATTATTTATCTAAAAAAACAGAAAAAAGGAAACCACTTCGGTTTCCTCTCCCCCTTTATCCCGTACTAACTGCCTATAAAGAGACAAGTAGTGTAGGATGATAAACGATCCAGGATACGTTTAAATTTTCACTTTATACTAATTCTCGTTGCTTCGTTTCCTGTCCAAGTATTATTACAGCGAATACACCAATTAAAATTGATCCACAGAAAATCGTAAATATTAATGATAGTGAAGCTTCTGAGGCAACTAAATATCCCACTAATAGTGGCCCAAGGATACCACCGATACGACCAAATGCTGCTGCCATTCCTGCACCTGTACCACGAATAACCGTTGGATACTGCTCAGGTGTATAGGCGTATAATGCTCCCCAAGCACCTAAGTTAAAGAAGGATAGTAGCATACCTGCCACAATTAATACTGTTAATGAATCCGCAACCCCAAACAAATAAGCACTGCAAGCTGTCCCAATTAAATACGTAACCAAAACAAATTTACGACCGAGACGTTCAATAAACCAAGCAGCGGTGAAATATCCTGGAAGTTGAGCTAATGTCATAATAAGTACGTATTGGAAACTTTTTATTAAACTAAATCCTTTTAGCACCATTACACTCGGTAACCAAAGGAACATTCCATAATAGGAAAAGACAACACAAAACCATAGAATCCATAGCATAATTGTTGCTTTACGATATTCCCCAGACCAAACTGATTTTATATTTTCAATAACAGATGGCCTTTTTTCAACTTTTTGGAACCTTGGGGAATCCGGTAAATTCCATCTTAAATATAAAGCATATAGTGCTGGAATTGCACTCAATACCATCGCAACTTCCCAACCATATTTAGGAATAACAAAATACGAGATAAGAGCTGCAATTAGCCATCCACCTGCCCAAAAACTTTCTAATAACACAACAATTTTCCCACGCTCATGCGCTTCAACACTCTCTGATACTAGTGTAGAGGCAACTGGAAGCTCTCCGCCAAGCCCCATACCAATTAAAAAGCGTAAAACGAGAAACATTGCAAGTGTTGTTGTTAATGCAGTTAAACCACTACCGATAGAAAATAACAATAATGTAATAATAAAGACTGATTTCCGCCCTATTTTATCTGATAGTATCCCAAAAATAAGCGCTCCTACTGCCATACCGATTGAGTTAATACTGCCTATCCAGCCCATTTCTTGCGTACTTAATCCCCAATCCTTTTGCAAGGCTACCATTACAAATGAAAGCATTCCAACATCCATTGCATCAAATAGCCATCCAAGCCCAGCTATACCAAGTAGTTTGCGCTTCGAAATTTCTTTTACCTTGCCCACTAGAAGTCCTCCTCACACAGGTGTCTTTACACATCATTTTACATGTGTGAATTGTATAAGTAAAATACTTTTGTGTAAAAAATTCTCCTTCATCATTCCCAAAAAGTAAAACGTCTATCCCGATTGGTGAGAGCTAATAATCAGTGGGGATGCCTCACTAATTAAAGTTTCAATTTATTAAAAATGAACAAATAAAAAAAGCAGCGATATTTCGCTACTTTTTCGAACGCATTACTTCTTTTAAAAATTCCGCTAATACTAACTGACGACGCCAGCGTGTTGGATTACTGCATAATCTATAAAACCACTCTAAATGAATCGCTTGAATCCATTTTGGTGCACGTTTTACCTCTCCAGCCCATACGTCTAAACTTCCACCCACTCCAACAGCCATTTTCGTTTCTAAACGATGCTTATTGTTTTGGATAAAGTTCTCTTGTCTCGGGAAACCAAGTGCAACAAGTAATAAATCTGGTTTTGCTTCTTGAATGCGAGAAATAATATTCTCTTCGTCTTCTTGTTTAAAATAACCATCTTGTATACCGGCGATGGATACAGCTGAATATGTCTTTGTTAAATGATCTGCTGCAGCTTGTACAACATGCGGCTTTGCACCTAATAAGAAAACAGATACCGGCTTACTATCTTCTGATAACTTCGCAAGTAAATTACACATTAAATCAAAACCTGCTACACGTTCTTTTAAAGGTGTACCAAGCATCCCGCTTGCCTTTACAACCCCAATACCATCAGGTGTAATTAAATCTGTATTCAATAATGTTTGATAGAACTTTTCATCCTTTTTTGCGCACATAACAATTTCAGGGTTTGCTGTTACTACCTGAAACGTATGAGTTCGCTCCGCCTCTAGTTGTTCTTTTAAATATTGGACCGTTTCATCCATTGTCATTGTAGAAAAAGGAACGCCTAGAATATCAACTGTTTGTACTGCCATAGTTAACTATCCTCTCTATCATTACAAGTTTTTCGCTATTAATTGCTTATATGTTTCCTTTGTATCTTCATATAGTTTTTGAAGTGAGAAGTTCATAGTAGCATGCTCATAAATATGTTTACCCATTGCTGCTAACTCTCCAGTTTTCCACTTATCATACGCTTCTTCTAAAGCTAATGCTAATGCCTTTCCATCACCTGTTGGCACAATCCATCCGTAAGTTTCATCTACGATTAATGGCTCAATTTCTCCAGCCCTAGTCACAATTGATGGTACGCGTTGATTTGCCGCTTCTAATAAAACTAGTGGGAACCCTTCACTATGGGAAGTTAATAAATTTACATGTGACGACGCAAATAATTGTTTTACATCTTGACGATGTCCTAAAAACTCTACTTTATCGTTAATCCCTTTTTCAGTAGCTAATGACTTTAGATTTTCTTCTAATGGGCCATCGCCAACTAATAATACTTTAATTTTCTCTAATTTTGTTTGTTGTAACGCATCGAATAAAACTTCATGTCCTTTGACAGGATGTAATCGTGCTACTTGGATTGCCGTAAATACATCTTCATCAATATTGAACATTTCTTTTTTATTATAACCTTCTGCTTTTTCCTTATCGTATTCAATTCCATTATAAATAACATGCATCTTTTCATTTGAAATACCTAATGCTGCCAGGCTTTTTTTCAATCTATTCGTTACAACGAAAAATAAGTCTATATTTTTTAAGGCTTTCAAATTTAATTTCGTAAAAATCCAACCTTTTAAGCCCTGTTTAGTAAAGTCTTGAAACGGATCACTATGAATAGTCGTTACCCATTTTGCCTTTATTCTCTTTTTCATTAAAGAAACATAGAAATTAGCCCTAGGGCCATGTGTATGAACTACATCAAATTTTTCTTTATTAATAAATTCACTTATATTCTTTAAAATGGATAAATCATAGCGCGATTTTTGTGAAAACACATGGACTTTTATCCCTAATTCCCTTGCTTCCTTCGCAACAATTCCATCTTCAAATACTGCTAATTCTACTTCACCAGTTGGAAACTGATCGAGAAGTGAAATAATATGTGTTTTCCCTCCCCCATCTTCTGCTCCTGCATTCATATGCAATATTCTCATATTTTTTCCTCCTTTAAATCCTCGCTACGTTTCCATCTATTTTTATTTTACTGTACTAAAAAATAAAAGCTAACAAAAGTTAGCTTTTATTTTTATCATTCAATTTCTAGGTCTACTATTAGATAAGCTAACACCACTACAAAGTAAATTCCAACTCCTGGTGCTGTTAAAATATGTCCTGCAATATAAGCAATA
This sequence comes from Bacillus cereus ATCC 14579, assembly GCF_000007825.1. NCBI lineage: Bacteria > Bacillati > Bacillota > Bacilli > Caryophanales > Bacillaceae > Bacillus > Bacillus cereus. The sequence goes on from NC_004722.1 coordinate 5,337,185, forward strand.
CCTAACGCTAACAATAAGCTTGCTGAAATCATTCCATATTTTATATTAAATATGTCCTTAAATCTCGTAGCAAATGCTAGTAGAATTCTTAGCCCGTAATAAATAAATGGGAATCATTAGTAATACAAAGCCAATAATCCCGAAATCATAAAACCAATCATGGAAATCCATTTCGATTAGTTTTGGATCTGGCTGCTTTTGTTCATTGTATTTAAAGTTACCTGCATAACCCATTCCTAATAACTTTTGTGACATTGGCGCTTCTTTAAAGAACTGCTTATGTCTTTCTTCATATACTTGACGTCCACTGAAAATAAGGTTTTCTTGATTTTCTTTCTTTTGCTCTTTCTCAAGCTCTTTCTTAACTTCAACTTCTATCTTCGCTTTTTCTTCTGGTTTTTCAACCTTATGGTGCTTTTCTTCTTTTTCTTTAAGTTCTTGTTCTTTTTTCAGCTTCTCTTTAATTTCTTGTTCTTTTTGATCTTGTTGTGCTACATTTTGCTCTGTTAAATAGTTATTGTGAATACCCATATTTTGCGCTAATGGTGTTTGCTTAAACGTCCCAACTACACCGGCTAATAGGATAATAGCAATTACTGCGTTAAGTGCAAGAGATTTTTTGTTCGGGTTTTTTCTATCAAATAATAATTGTAGTACAATGATTCCGATTGCTGCCGCTAACGTAACACCAATTGAGCCCATTCCTACTTTCGTACCAACTTGAATTAAAGAGTAAATCATTAAAAGTGATGGAATCCAATATAAAATATGTTTCCAGCTCTTTGTTTTTTGAATAGAATATAGTACCACAATAGGGAAAATAATAGCTAAGATTGAACCTAGTTCATTCCCTGCATAGAACCAACCTCGAGAACCAACCTTCATCCATTCATAACTACCAAAGTCAGTAGATGTTGAAATAGAAATAACCATAATTGCATTAATGATTAATGTAGAATATACAATACTATTTCGAACCTTATCACTAATATTAACTGTCTTTTTCAATGATTTTAAAGCTAAAATGTATGACCCCAGCATAATATATATATATAATGCTTTCGCAACGAATTTAACTTCTTCACTAAGTACAATAGGATCCTTAACTATTTTGTTATTAATAAATCCTACCCCTAAAACTCCGGCTAATAATATAAGGTAAATTAAAAACTTTCTATTTTCCTTCTCTTTTGCCTGAATTAAAATGTAAATACCACCAACAGCCATAATAAGGAATCTTACTAAAATCCCAACGGTAGCATTTGACTTTAATAAAGTGATGCTAAGAGACGTTAATAAATCTAAAACAGGCTGTAAAATAATAAAAAAGAGCAAAAAATGCTCAAATCTAACCCTAGCTTGATTTGCTAACATTCCAAGACCTCCATACAAAATCTTAACATTATCTTTTAATCATAATTTATTATCGTTAAAACACACCTAGCAATTATAACATAACTCATATTTAAATTGAGAACTATTTTTATACCGAAACTAGCCAATCCACCTTAAGTAGTACTAGAAAATATTATCCTTTAGCTATCCTTCCCTATCTCTATAAAAACTATCTAACACTCTTTCACTTATTATCAGCATTATAGTAACATTCATTAATCCTTGTATTATTATATAAAATTTAATAATTACAAAATGACATCTACTCTGCTATCCTACAACTAAAGATTAACCTTGCTTCATTTTCCCCTAAACATTTTCAAACGCTTTCTTTATGTATTTTATCCATTTTTCTACATGTAACGAAAAGTAATTGTTATTTCCAATACTTTAGTGTATATTTTTTCTCTGGAACATCTTTAAGAGAAAGGGATTAAGGCCATGTTATTAATCGATATATTTACGTTTCTTGGCATTATCGCCGCTGCCATTTCTGGTACATTAGTTGGTTTAAAAAAAGATTTAGATTTATTTGGTGTCCTTTGTTTAGCTGTAGCTACTGCGCTCGGCGGCGGTATTATTCGTGATATCATGATTGGTAACCTGCCCCCTGTCGCATTTGTAAAACCCATTTACTTTTTCGTAAGTGTATTATCAGCATTATTTACTTGTATGTTTTTTGAGCGCATCAATAAACTTCAAGTCGTTATTATGCTTTCTGATGCTGTTGGCTTAGGCGTTTTTACAGCTATTGGTGCAAATGCGGCAATGTCACATCATGTTGACGCCTCATTTCTAGTTGTTTCAATGGGAGTCATTACAGGTATTGGAGGCGGTATTTTACGTGACATTTGTGCTCAAGATATCCCTTACGTATTCCGAAAAGAAATTTACGCAATCGCTTCTATCTTAGGAGCAATTAGCTTCCTAATCACACACGCTATGGGCGCGCACGTATTAGCTTTCTATGTTTGTTTATTAGTAACATTCGTTATTCGTGTCGTCACTGTAATATATAATGTGCATTTCCCTGTTTTCTTTAAAACACATGCTAAAATTAATAAAGGCCATTAAGAGAATTCTAAATAGAATTCTCTTAATTTATATACTATTCAACGAACTAATATAGAGTAATTATATATAAGCATATATAATTACTCTATATTAGTTTTAAAATTGAAAAGGTTTTATATACAGGGGGAAGAATGATGCTTGGGGTTTTCAAAAAAAATATTAATAAAACAAATGTCAGTATAATCGAATTAAGTAAGGACCAACAAATAACTTTTAATGTACCTACTAATTCTGAATTGAAAATTCAAATGGATATGCTACATATTTCAAAAGAAGATCTACAAGTCGTAAAAGTACTACAGCCTTTTATTTATGCAGAAATTGATTGGATTACTGAAAAATTCTATGCCAACATTACAAAACAACCTAATTTAATTACTATTATTGAACGTTACAGCTCTATTCCAAAACTAAAACAAACTTTAAAAACACATATTAAAGAATTATTCAGCGGCAATATGCATGAAGATTTTATTGAACAGCGTGTTAGGATTGCCAAAAGGCATGTACAAATTGGTTTACATCGAAAATGGTATACTGCTGCTTATCAAGAATTATTCCGCTCTATCATAAAGATTTTGCAAACAAAAATAACAACAATCGATGATTTTTCCTATTCTATAAATGTTATAAATAAATTATTCACTCTTGAACAAGAACTTGTTCTTGCAGCTTATGAATCTGAATATGAAAGAATACAAAAAGAGCATGAGAAAGAAAAAGAATTAACTGCTATGACAATTACGCATATCGCAACAGAACTAGCTGCTGTATCTGAAAAGACAAGCTCTTCTATTCAAAAACTAACCGCTAAGTCTGAAACTATTGTAGAGATTGCTAAAACAGGTACATCATTAGCTACAACATCTGAAGAAAAAGCGAATAAAGGGAAAGAACAATTAAACCAGCAAAACAAACGAATGGGATCTATTCAAATGAATATGGAAACAATTATTACAGATACTCATGAACTTCTTGATATTTCTAACAAAATTAACGAAATCATAGATATCGTTAAATCAATCGCGGAGCAAACAAATTTACTCGCACTAAATGCTGCTATCGAGTCTGCACGTGCTGGAGAATTTGGGAAGGGGTTTTCTGTTGTTGCTGGTGAAATACGAAAATTATCAGAGCAAACGAAAGAATCTATCTTTAACGTTACAAAGCTCGTCGAAAAAACAAATGAACAAATTATCCGTGTCTCGTCTTCCGTGAAACAAATTAGCTCTCTCGTATCAGAAGGAACGGATAGTATGTCGGCAACAGATCGATACTTCGAAGAAATTGTAAAAGATATGTCTAACTCAAAAGAACAGAATAAGAAAATTGAACATGAGCTACAAGCTATTTCACAAGTAATGAAAGGAATTCAAGATGATTCCTCACAAATGGCTCTAACAGCCGATAATTTACAACTAGAACTAAATCGATAAGATCAAGTGAAACTTTAATCAGCCCTCAACAATCGGGCTTTTACAGGCGGTCCGCCCCCACCTAACTTCTTTGCTTTCGCTGATTTTGAGGTGGGGGGCTTACTACCTGGAAAATAACGGGATAAAATTCAGGTCCGGCATACTTTCCATTTTGCACTGACTACTAAATTTCATCTTCCATCAATAAAAAGAATCCAGAATGGATTCTTTTTATTTTCTGAAAAATATTTTTTGACAATACACATAACTCATATAAACACCAAAGCTCTGCAAAATAAACAATGCCGGCATAATTACATTGTAATATACCATATCTACTTGGAATAACTTTAACAATACGTAGCCACTAATTAAAAATAAGAACAACATATATCCCTCATTTTGTTGTTTCTTAATAAGAAAGTGTAATAGAGCTATAGTCATAAACAATGTTACGGCTATATATATCAGTTTTTCACATTTGAAAAGAATAGAATTTATCCCCTCATCTGAAAACTGATTTATCATCGGTTCTAAAAGTTTAAATCTTTCTCCCTCAATCTCTTTTAACTTTTGATCAATATGCTCTGTTATACTTTGATTTTTCGATATGTTTTCCTCATGTTTCGTTTTCCCAATTAAAACAGATTGAACATATGTCTCATTCTCAATCGTATATTGTGACAGTCCCATTGCCTTAATTCCATAATTCACACCAAAATGAGTACTATAAAATAGAATAAGTATCCCTACCATCTTTAGTAACACCTTTTGTTTCGGTGCTGATTGAGACACTTCAATTAATAATACATATACCGTGATAAAAATAGGAAGAAATAATCCCATTGGAAAAATCATATTACTAAATGCAAATAAAACCGCTGAAAACACCCACATATAAGGATGATCTAACCCTTTATATAAAAGTATGTAACAAGCAAAATAAAATAAAAATATTGCAAGTGACTCAGGAGTTAATACGGAACTCAGCAATATATTTGGAATATACAGAGCATAAAATATAGAAGCAATACGACCGCATTCTTCTCCAAAAACCATTGCCGCAATACGATAAATAAAAAATGCGGTTCCTGCGCAAAATAACACATTAAATAGTTGTAAAGCGAATAATGTATCACCAAATATACGAATAATTACTGACTCATATATAATAAAAGGCAAATGAGTGACAGTCCCTATATTATTACCAATTGCAATCTGCTTTGCAGACTCATACATCACTTTCATATCACCAATTATTGGAGCATCTACAAATAACAGCATACTAAGCCTCACAACTATAGATATACTTATAAGAAAAACAAGAAATTGTTTATCTGTAAAACGATATTGTAGAATTGATGCCACTAACAAAATGAGTATGACGAAAATTGCCAAAATGATTGTTACACTTGTTGTACTTCCTCCAAAGAATTGCTTACTTGTCTCAAACGCTGCCCAGCAACTATAAACAAAAAATGCTAGCATTGCACCGATTATAATTTTATTGAAGAAAGATGAAAAATTTGTTTGTATATGATTCATATGTCCATTGCACCTCTATTTCCATTCATAACAAAACGATTCTATCATGAATGGGTACACCGCTGATAGAGAATTTCTATGACAAATACATAGTCATTACTTTTTACTTGCAATGTAAGCGAATCCTCTTTTACACTACATTTTAGATAAAATAAATTTTCTTTCAGTTACATGAATACAAATACAGAAGTTTAAATAATACTCTTTTGGACTACACTTTACTTCATTAAATATCTAATATGAGTACTAAGCTTACACATATTATTCTGATTGAAAACAGACTATAGGGGCTGAATATATGGAAAAGAAATTCATGCGAGAATCTAAAGCAATTAAGACAACACGTGTTTTTCCTAACGATTTAAATAATCACCAAACACTTTTTGGGGGGAAATTATTAGCAGAAATTGATAGTATTGCTTCAATTGCGGCTGCAAGACATAGTCGTAAACATTGCGTAACAGCATCTATTGATTCAGTTGATTTTTTAACTCCAATTCACCAAGCTGATTCTGTTTGTTATGAAGCATTCGTATGTTATACAGGGAAATCTTCAATGGAAGTTTTCGTAAAAGTAATTGCAGAAAATTTATTAGCAGGCGAGCGTAGAATTGCTGCTACTTGCTTCATTACATTTGTAGCAATAAAAGATGGAAAACCTTCGTCTGTACCACAAGTACTCCCTGAAACTCAGGAAGAACATTGGTTACACAAAACCGGTTTAGAACGCGCGGAAAACCGAAAAAAAGGACGTTTAAAAAGTAAAGAGATGGCTGAAGTTTTAACTTTAAGTAAGCCTTGGAATATTTAACATAATCTTCTCATCATACATGCACAGGCTCTTCCTTGCATGTATTTTTTATTATAAAAAATACTATCGCTTGCCTTTGTGTTCAGTGGCCTCCCCCTAAAATAACCCATCAGTTTTTCCTTTATTTTCTTATACTTTTAATGGTATATTAAGTAAAGTTGTTTATAAATAACCATAATATAGTTAAATATGTAAGGGGTGGTGCGGTAATGTCTATCGAGGTACCAATTTCAATACCAAAAACTTTGATTATTATTCCAGCCTATAATGAGGAAGAAGCAATTGCGGATACATTAACAAGATTACTAGAACTAAAACAACATTTTACAGCGTTAAGCATTTGCGTTATTAATGATGGTTCACAAGATAAAACAGCTCAAATCGTAAAAAATTTCCCAGTTCATCTTATTAATCTACCATATAATCTGGGCATCGGTTCAGCTGTACAAACTGGTTATAAATACGCATATGAGAATGGATATGATATTGCAATTCAGTTCGATGCTGATGGACAACATAATCCGGATGATTTATACAAAATTATACAGCCTATCGCTGAAGGCCAATGTGATATGGTGCTGGGTTCACGCTTTACAGAAAAAACAGCTTACAAAGGTAGTATTTCAAGAAGAATTGGTATTTTTTATTTTACTGCTCTACTGAAAGTGTTAACGAAACAAACATTTATGGATCCAACTTCTGGATATCGTGCTATCAATCGAGAAGTAATTACGATTTTTGCACACAATTATCCAAAAGATTATCCAGAGCCAGAAGTTCTTATTCATTTAAAAAAGAAAAAACTTCGCATTAATGAGATATCTGTAAATATGCAAGAGCGACAAGGTGGACAATCTTCCATCACACCTCTTAAATCTGCATATTACATGATTAAAGTAAGTCTTGCTATATTGATGCAAAAAATCGTGAAAGGTTGATAGTGAATGCATATAATTACCTTTTCATTCATCTTTATTTTGTTATTATTCTTCTTAATTATTAATTCTATTCGTCGCGGGGCTTTAGAAACAAAATATGCTATTTTGTGGATTTTTGTTTGTGTTGCAATGGCTATTTTAAGTTCTACTGATAAAATTATAAATTGGATTGGAAAACTATTAAAAGTAGAATATCCACCATCCATCTTATTCTTATTTGGATTATTATTCTGTTTCATTTTAATTTTTGACTTAACAAGAAAAATTTCTAAGCTACACCATCAACTTGTAACATTAACGCAAGATTATGCGTTATTAAAGCAAAAATTAAACGTAACACAAACAAAAAATGAAACTGATAACGAATAGTTTTTCATTTAAATATGAATATATATAAAAAACATCTTAATTTCCTTGAAAAATTAAGATGTTTTTTATTTCAAACTATTTTTTGCTAATTAATAATTTACTAATTTTCATAACCGTTGCCACGGTTCCTACTCCAATTATAATAAATAAAAATGGGATTAACGGTAATGCATATCTTTCATATGCGGCATAAAAACAAGTTAAGGCTGTTTGCAGTAAAAGAATTGACCATAAAAATGTAGTCTCTCTCCACCTTTTTAAAAGGAAGATAAATGAAAGTATAGTACATATTAAAAACATCGTCTTAATAAAATTATGTATTTCATTCATATCCTTTGCAGAAACATTAAATACTTCAATATTATGCTCTATAGAATAATACGGTTTTTTCCACATAATTTCTGGCTTCAAGATTAAATAACTCTCTATCATGGAATTCCTATCTGTTTTCCACCATTCTTTCATTCTATCTTTCGCTATTTTTTCTTCTAATTCCATAAATTCATGTGCTTCCAGATTAGGGTACTTTGCGTGTAATTCTACTTCAAGTTCTGCCATATTCTTACCTTCTGGGTAACCTTTACCTTGATACGTTCCAAGTAATAACGGATTCCCTGCCCCAGCAGTTAGTGGAATAAATTTATCAAATTGAATGTAATTGCGGGCCCACCATGGTCCAAGTACAATAAGTCCTATTCCTATACTTATAATCGCTTGCTTCATCATAATGCGGAATGGATAGCGCTTCATTAAGAGATATATAAATAATGGTATTGGATATAAAGCAACTTGTACGCGTAAGTACAATGCTAAAAAGTAGAAAATTAATACAATTAGGAAATGTTTCGTTTTATGAGTATCAGCTAATTTTAAACTCCAATATAATAATCCCAATGAAAAGAATAGAAACGGCCCTTCTGTTAAAGTTAAATTTTCCACAACAATCTCTGGAGGATACACAGCTAATAAGAAAGCACCTATTAACCCTGCAGCGGGATTCAATAAATAAGTACCAATCTTATAAGTTAGTAAAATACTAAGTACCCCTAATAGGATAATAATTAATTTAGCTACAAAAAGGCCTTCATTGCCATTTCCAAAAAAGTAAAATACAGTAGCTAAAAATGCTGGAAAACCTGGCATAATATGAATAGTTGGTTTATCCGGCTCATGATATGTTAACATTCCTGTTTCCAATAAAATAGTTGCCGTTTTTTGATACCCTAGATCATCACTAGCTAGGGTCAAATCTGCACCATGTGTTTGTAAAGTTGCAAAACGAAGCGCAAAACCGACTATCATAATAATCCCTAAAAGGATTACATTAGATTTGCGAGTAAATCGCCTTAACATCTCATCTTCTCCCTTCAAATACATAATTTTCAAATTATATTTCTATATTTTTACAAGACAATATATTCTATAATAAATACTTTTTATACAAAGTACAATAATAGAAAGTTGATTTACAAAGTTTATATGCGTTAAACTGATACAGATGTTCTTGTAATCTTCTTCCTTTCAAAAGGCTTGTATATATGGTGCAAGACATAAAAAATTTGAGGAGATAAAAATTCTATGATGGAACAAAAACAACTTGTTTCTGTTGTCATACCCCTGTATAACACAGAAAAATATATTGAAGAAACGATGCAGTCAATACTGGATCAAACATATAAAAACATTGAAATTGTAATTGTAGATGATGGAAGTAAAGATCAATCACCTTCTATCGTAAAAAATCTTGCGGAAAAATATCCGGGTCAAGTAAAATACGTTCACCAAAAAAACCAAGGTGTTTCAGTAGCTCGTAATACAGGGATTGAAAATGCTAGCGGAGAATACGTGGCTTTCCTTGATAGTGACGACTTATGGCATCCAACTAAAATTGAGAAACAAATCGAGAGTATGCATAAAAACAACATGGACGCGTGCTATTGTGGTTATATGAATTTCTACGAAGAAACAGGCGAAAAGGTTGAGCATACAACAAACTTTATTAAAGGTGATATGGCAAAAGCATTCTTAACACACCAAGTTGTTGCTCAAACAAGTACTTGGATTTTCAAACGCTCTATCGCAATGAATCATAATATCCGTTTTACACCAGGATGTAGCTGGGGAGAAGATTTGGAGTTTTTATTTAAACTAATGAGTGTGACAAATGTATGCTATGTCGATGAATACTTAACATATTATAGAATCTTATCAGAAGGAAATCTTTCTTCTAAGTATAAAGATTATGAATTAAAAACGACAAAAGAGTTGGAAGTATTCAATCGTATGAAAGATTGGGTACATAACAAATCTCAAGACTTCATTACGAAAGACCCTCAGTCACTTATTGATATTCTTGAGACTTATTTATTCCCTTATACTGTTATCAATAATGCTTGTATATACATTAAAGAAAACTCTCAATTAAATAATGCCCAAGTTCAATTAATCAAAAAAGATATAAAGAAATATTGCCATAAAATCTATTCAAAAAACGGAAAGCGTAGTAAAAAACTATATGCAATGCTTTGGTTTGTACGAATTAAATTTCTGTTTTCTTAAACTGAAAATATAGTACTCACCTCTCTTTCCGTAAACAAATCAAATTTACAAATAGGACAAACGAAAAAGGTCCTAAAGAATAGAAAGGTTTTTTCTCATGAAAACAAATAAGATTCTTAAAAATGCCTCCTACCTATTTGTAGGAAATATTACTGTTCGATTTGTACTTGCTATCGCGACGATTCTCTTCGCAAGATACGTTTCTCCCGGTGAGTATGGGATGTTCACAACTGCATTAGCAGTTTCCGCTGTTATTTGTTATTTCACAGATGCTGGTTTGACACATACGTTTATGCGTGAAGGAACGAGAAAGGATGCAAATATTAGCGTACTAATCAGTAGTTATTTACGCATTCGTTTCGTATTAGCTGTCGTAATTTCTGTACTCTTCGCTATTTTTGCTCAGTTCTTCTATACTGATGCCTACCTACGCGCCATGGTATATTGGGTTGTACTACCAACAATGTTTGGAGCAACTTTACAAGGCGTTGGAATGGCTTATTTCCAAGTAACAGAACGTATGCAATTTACAGCGATTATTTCTGTACTACAAGGTGTAACAGCCGCAGCTGCGCTTCTACTCGGAATGTCGTTGAAATGGTCACTTATGACGGTCGCTGCTATGTATGGGATATCTAGTCTTGTAACAGGAGTCATCGCCTTCATAATGGTACTCCGCCATACGACAGTTCATAAGGGCTGGGACAAAGGGATTTTAGATCAACTGCTGATTTTCACAATCAATGGCATTATCATTATGCTTTTACCGCAGTTAGGCCCTATTATATTAGAAAAAGTTTCGACGTACGAGCAAGTTGGATTCTTTGGAGCTGCATCAAAAATACCTGCAGTCCTTTATCAAATACCTGGTGTAATTGCAGCAGCCTTTTATCCAAAATTATTTGCCTTTGGAAATGAAAAGAATATTGATGAACATAGAAAACTATCTCAGTTTGAATTAAAACTGATGTCTTTTTTAGGAATGGGAATCTCCATTCCATTTATCGCTGATCCAAGCTTTTGGATTGTTACTTTATTAGGCAAAGAATATGCGCCAGCTGGTGATGCTCTTGCCATTTTAGCCTTTATGGTCATTTTACAATCTATTAACTATCCACTTGCTGATAATTTGACGACAATTGGTCAACAATGGAAACGCGCAACAACAATGGGAATCGGACTAGCTGTTGCCGTTATAAGTTACATCGTCTTAGGTAGTCAGTTCGGAATGATGGGAGCAGCTATTGCCGCTATCCTTACCGAGATTACGTTATTAATCGGATTCACTCTATTTGTTCGTAAAGGCTTCTCGTTACTATTTAAAGGGATTATATTCAATACCTTAGCCTTTATCATCAGCTATATTCTATACCGTACAATATTAATTACCTTACCCCCATTAGTTGCTTTAACAATTACTGGTATATTATACGGTATTATCGGTCTTGCGATCGATCCACAAATACGCGGATTGATTTTAGGATTTATAAATAAAAAGCTGGCTCGAAAATAAATAAAAATAAAAACTTCAAATCAAATTTGAAGTTTTTATTTTTATCTTCTTCACTTAGAAAATGAGCCCTTTTTCAATCTATATCTTAAATTGACTTGCCTTTCTGGAATGATTATACTTGGAAACGAACAGCACTAGATGTACAACACCTATTATTAAGGTAATTCATAGTTAATTCTTCATGTAAATATTAACTATTTACACCCTAAATTTACCACACATTGCACCAATAAACACTTTATTAATACTATTAAAAATCGCCGATTCATACACAGTTTTTCTTCATCCTAAAACGATATCCAGAGATGAAGAATATGGCAATTGCATTTAAGGAGGCTTATTTATTTAATGACTTCAGAAGTAAATAAAAGAACATTTTTCACTAAAAGCACACTTATTATTATTCCATTATTAATAATATGTGCATTTGCTTTTCATTACTTTTTCCTAAAATCAGACAATGTATTTTCTAGTACAGGAGATGCATTATCACAATTTAGTTTCTTTACATTCCTTTTACAACACGCATTTAAAGATGGAAATTTATTTTGGTCTTGGGATTATGGCTTAGGTGGAGATTTATTCGGAGAATTTAGTTATTACTATAGTACAGCACCATTTTTCTGGCTTACGCTTCTACTTCCTAAACTAAATTTTGACCAAATCTTTGAGATGAAACTATATATGAGTATTTTAAAGAGTACATTAGCTATGTTATTCATGTATGGTTCTTTACGTTATCACAATAAAACTATTTTTTCTTCTTTCATTTCTGCCATTATATATGGAGGATGTGTAACTTTCATTCGCCATTCTTTATTATGGGATTTCATGGCAGATGCTATAGTGTTTTTACCTTTAGTAATATGGGGATTAGATAAATATATTTTAGAGCGAAAAAAAGGGTTATTCCTGTTTGCAACAGCACTTATGCTTGCATCAAATTTCTATTTCGCTTTCATTACTAGTATTTTTATCTATATTTATGCCTTTTTCCAATATTTCGCTACACAGCAGAACAAAACAATTAAAACATTTATAATTTATTATATTAGAATTGCTTTTCTATATGCTTTATCACTAGGTTTATCTGCTGTTTGCTTTATACCATCTGTAAATGGTGTATTTAGTTCCGATCGACTCGCTACAAAATTTACTATACCGTTATTTTTTGAAGGTACGTTTTATAAAAACTTAATGGAAAGTATCTTTTTCATTAATAATACAGAGGATTATCAGCTTGCATTCCCTGTTTTCATCCTCTTCCTTATTACTAGCGCGCTTCTAATACGCAATAAACTTGTCACAAATAAATTAACCTTTACTGGGTTTATGTTAGTGCTATATATGCTTCCATATACGTATTCCGTATTTAATGGCTTTTCTGCCATGCAATACAGATGGTTTTACTTATTTGCATTTGTGGTTGCACAAACTGTCGCCTACATTTTAGATTGGATGCTACTCAACAAACAAAAGGTCAATTCTTTAATAGGTCCTTTGCTAGCAACAACATTATTTATTTACGCATTCTATAGAAAAGTAAATATAAATGCACAGCCGCTACAAACAATTGATAAAATTTTAATTTGCACTACTGTATTATCTATTATTACAATATTACTATGGCGCTATTTATCAAAAGTAGCCTTACAATGTTTCATTGTATTAAATGTACTCGTCAATGTAATATTTATTAATTACTTCTATTCAGATTTTGCTCTTAGTAAACACTTTAATCAAGCAGGCGTGACAAAAGAATCATTACACGGGCCAGGTCTTGATAATAAGGATGAAATTGATGCAATTCGTTACATACAAAATCAAGATAAAGATTTTTATCGAATTATCAATCCAAACAATAATTATAAAAATACGCCGATGTTGCAAGGTTATCATGGTACAAGTACTTATCAAAGCTTAGTCAATTATCATGTTCATGACTTTATGAAAAATAAGTACAATGTTTTCCAAGGATACGATAGTCCATCTATGTTCTTCCAGTTAGATAAACGATTATTCCTTGAGAACATGCTAGGGGTAAAATATTATGTACTAAGTGAAGGTGCTAATAAAACCGAAATTCCTTATGGTTATAAGCATTTACAACAAGTAGGTCCTTACAACATTTATAAAAATGAATTTGCACTACCATTAGGCTATGTATACGAAGCTGGAATAAGTGATGAAGAATTTTCAAAACTTAATTTTGCCGAGAAAGATCAACTTTTATTAGATGCTGTAGTTGTAAATGATGTTGGAAGTCTCCCACTAAAACAATTTAATACAAAACAGCTAGATTCAAAACAAATTAAGATTAATCCAAATAAAATGAAGTGGGAAAATATAGAGAAAGAGAAAGATATACTCACTGTTCATGAAAATGGGCGTATAATAGTACCTATTGATAATAACGATATGTTAGGTGATCTTCTTGTTGAAATTAAAATTAGAAATATAAACAAGGTATCATTTGGGGTTACCGTGAATAACAAATCTATGATAAAAGGTAATGAAGATGGAGCTTATGCTTATCCGTTAGAAAGATTTGTTTACAACTTAGGAAAAGATGCAAAGCCAACCGAGCTAATCATTTCTATTCCTACTCCTGGTCAATATGAGTTGAAAGATTTACAAATCAACAGTACTAACTATCAGACTGTCCCGAAAAAAGTAAATACTTTAAAAGAAAATAGCCTACAAAACATTTACTATGAAGGTAACTCCTTAAAAGGTGATATTAATTCCACTAAAGATGGATTACTATATTTATCGGTACCATATAGTAAAGGATGGTCAATAAAAGTTGACGGTAAAGAAACGGAATTTACGAAGGCTAATTCCGCCTTTATTGGCGTTCCTATTTCCAAAGGGCAACATGTAGTTGAAATGAAATACGTCACACCTTATTTCAAAATGGGTCTCGTTATTTCTATCATTTCATTTATCATTTGCATCTCGCTTCTAGTTCTTGGAGATACGAAAAGATATTCAAAATTAAAAAGTCGTTTTAAAAAAAGGTATTAAAATGAAGTGAAGTAAAAGTTGAAGATGATTGCTTCACTTTTACTTCATGCCCACTTTAAAATTACACCTAAGGAGGTCCTAACATGACCCTTTCAATAGTAGTACCATGCTACAATGAAGAAAAGGTGCTTCGTGCCTTTTATTCAGAGACTTCTCTTGAAATTCATAAATTAACTACCGATTATGAATTTGTTTTTGTTAATGATGGTAGTAAAGATGATACATTAAATATTTTACGTGATTTAGCTAGTGCAGATTCATCGGTACACTATATATCATTTAGTCGAAACTTCGGAAAAGAAGCTGCAATGTTAGCTGGTTTAAAATATGCTACAGGCGATGCAATTGTTATTATGGATGCTGACTTACAACACCCTCCTACGTTAATAAAAGAATTGTTAGAAGGATATAACGAAGGCTACGACCAAGTCATTGCAAAAAGAACAAGAACTGGTGATTCACCTGTTCGCTCTTTCGTCTCTCGTCTTTACTATAAGGTGATGAATAAGTTTGTAGATATTGAATTAGTAGATGGTATTGGTGACTTTAGACTTTTAAGTCGAAGAGCAGTGGATTCTTTAGTGTCTTTAAGTGAATACAACCGATTTTCAAAGGGTTTATTCTCTTGGATTGGTTATAACGAATTAATCATTGAATATGAAAATGTATTACGTTCTGATGGAGAAAGTAAATGGACCTTCTCGAAATTATTAAATTACGGAATTGATGGTGTAATTTCATTCAATAATAAACCGTTACGTCTATCTATATATCTCGGATTACTAACAACCATTTTAGGACTTTTATACGTAATCACTACGTTCGTTCAAATCATCCTTGGTGGTGTGGAAGTTCCTGGTTACTTTACTCTCATTTCCGCTATACTATTTATTGGCGGTATTCAACTCATATTCCTAGGTGTGATTGGTGAATATATCGGTCGTATTTATTATGAAACAAAACGTAGACCGCATTTTATTGTAGCTGAAAAGAAAGTTAGTGAAGTTAAACAAAAGGCATAACCAAAAAGTTACTTCTGTAGGTAGAAGTAACTTTTTTATATACTAACATTTACAAACACTTCTTTTGAAAAAATATACATTTTGAAATGATGGCATTATATGAAAGAATTTAGTATCATGATTCAAGGTACTATTTCAAGTTGGACGGAGGATACTATGAGCTTATTAACAGTTGAAAAATTAGGACATACATTTGGCGATCGTACATTATTTAAAGATGTATCTATGCGATTATTAGCAGGTGAACACGTTGGATTAGTTGGTGCAAACGGTGTTGGTAAATCAACATTCATGAATATCATTACTGGTCAGCTTATTCATGACCAAGGTCGCGTAGAATGGACACCGGGCACACATTATGGCTACTTAGATCAGCATACTGTTTTAACGCCTGGGCGTACAATCCGTGACGTACTAGCGGATGCATTTTTACCGTTATTCGAAAAGGAAAAAGCTTTAAATGAAGTTACAGAAAAAATGGGAACTGCTACACCAGAAGAACTAGAAGAACTTCTTGAGCAAATGGCAGAAATACAAGATGCACTTGAAGCAGGTGGTTTCTATTTACTATATATGAAAATTGAAGAGGCTGCACGTGGTCTTGGAATTGATGCAATTGGTTTAGATCGTGATGTTTCAGCACTAAGTGGTGGACAACGTACAAAAGTATTGCTTGCAAAGCTATTACTTGAACAGCCAGAAGTGTTATTGCTTGATGAACCTACTAACTATTTAGACGTTGAACATATTCATTGGTTAACAAATTATTTGAAAGAATACCCACATGCATTCTTATTGATTTCTCATGATACGGAATTTATGAATAAATGTGTTGATGTTATTTTCCATCTAGAATTCACAAAAATGACACGCTATACAGCGACATATGAAAAATTCCTAGAACTAGCAGAAATCAATAAAAATCAACATATAAACGCTTATGAAAAGCAGCGCGAGTTTATCAAAAAGCAAGAAGACTTCATTGCAAAGAACAAGGCTCGTTATTCAACGACAGGTCGTGCAAAGAGTCGTCAAAAACAACTTGATCGCATGGAACTTATTGATCGCCCAGAAACAGCGATTAAACCTGAATTCTCATTTAAAGAAAGTCGCGCAAGTAGTCGCTTCGTCTTTGAAGGTGAAAATGTAGAAATCGGATATACGCATCCTCTACTACCAAAGCTATCAATGACGATTGAACGTGGTGAAAAAATTGCTATTGTTGGATGTAACGGTGTTGGTAAATCAACGTTGCTAAAAACAATCTTAGGTAAAATTAAACCTTTAAGCGGTAAAACAAGTCTTGGTGACTTCTTAGAGCCTGCATACTTTGAACAAGAAGTTAAAGCTGATAATATAACACCAATTGATGATGTATGGAATACATTCCCTGGCCTAGACCAGCATCAAATTCGTGCGATGTTAGCAAAATGCGGATTAAAAAATGAACATATTTCTCGCCCATTAAGTCAATTAAGTGGTGGAGAACAAGCAAAAGTTCGTTTATGTAAGCTAATGGGTGAGGAAAGTAACTGGCTATTATTTGATGAGCCGACAAACCATCTTGATGTTACAGCAAAAGCGGAACTTAAGAAGGCTATGAAAGCATATAAAGGAACAATTCTCCTTGTATGTCACGAACCGGACTTCTATGAAGATTGGATCACAAAAGTTTGGGATGTTGAAGAATGGTCTCAAAATAGTAAGTAGTCTTTAAGAAAAAACTCCTTGTGTAGACAAGGAGTTTTTTACTTATTTTTATTAAGAATTTTTTATATTGTAGTATCCTATAAGGCGTAATCGAAATTCTTTTAATTCCGGATACGCCTCTAAATTTGCTAACATACCTCTAATTACCGGAATTCTTGGATTAAGCAATCGTATTTCCGCCTCTAAAACATCTAATGTAACCAACAGCTCATCATCCTCTAATTGATCAGCTAAAGTGCGCTTAAATACAATAATCTCTTTTAAAAAATGTTCTTTAACTTGTTCCTTAATAAGCTCTGATTTACAAAGGAATTCTCCAAGCTTTTCTTCATGTAAAATAGGTTCTTCCGAAGATTCTACTAAGCCATCTACTAAATTATCTACTCTTTTTAAAATAAAAGCAGCTACATACGATAAATCAATTTCTGGTGCTTGTAAAATAATTAATTCTAAATACCCACGGCATATGCCTTCTACCATAATTACTAAATCCAATAAATATGGCATAACCTTTTCACCATAAATGGACAATAAACTATTCCGATAAAATGCATGAGACTCTAACTTCATCCGCATCATAAATTCTTCTACTTCTTTATTAAACGGAATCGCATTTTCTCTCGCATGCATAATAATAAATTCTTTATGCTTTTGTATATCATTAAACTGACAATGTAATTGTTTTGCAAATTTTTCACGTGGTAATAAAGACTCTTGTTCAATATCCAGCATTTTCTTTTGGATTTTGTCATAATAATATCGAAGTGTCGCTAATAAAAGCTCATCTTTCGATTTAAAATATAAGTAAAAAGCTCCCTTAGATATACCACTAGCTGTCACAATTTCCTGCACTGATGTCGCATTTACACCCTTAGTAGCAAATAACTTCATAGCCGATTCTATAATTAAACGCTCTTTTTCTTTCATATCTTCTCTCCTAAATTTAATCTCGCATCTTATTATAAATGTATTATACCATCTCTTTTTATTGACGATTGACCGAACGGTCAGTTATATTATGTATTAGACTGACCAGTTGGTCAATATAATAAAAAGGGAGCGCAAACATGAACAAAATCATCAATTTCTCGTTAAAAAATAAGTTCGCAGTTTGGCTACTAACCATTATTGTTACTATTGCGGGGATCTACTCTGGACTCAATATGAAGCTGGAAACAATCCCTGATATTACAACACCGATTGTGACAGTAACTACGGTCTATCCTGGTGCTACACCAGAAGAAGTAGCTGATAAAGTTTCAAAGCCGATGGAAGAACAACTACAAAATTTAAGCGGTGTTAACGTTGTGAGTTCATCATCTTTTCAAAACGCATCTTCTATTCAAGTAGAATACGATTTTGATAAAAATATGGAAAAAGCAGAAACAGAAATTAAAGAAGCTCTCACAAATGTAAAGCTCCCAGAAGGTGTTAAAGATCCTAAAGTTTCACGAGTAAACTTCAATGCCTTTCCAGTTATTTCGTTAAGCGTGGCAAGTAAGAATGAATCTTTAGCTACCTTAACTGAAAATGTAGAAAAAAATGTTGTACCAGGATTAAAAGGACTTGATGGTGTTGCATCTGTTCAAATTGCTGGCCAACAAGTAGATGAAGTACAGCTTGTCTTCAAGAAAGATAAAATGAAAGAACTAGGACTAAGTGAAGATACCGTAAAAAATGTGATTAAGGGATCGGATGTATCTTTACCACTTGGCTTATACACATTTAAAGACACGGAAAAATCAGTTGTTGTAGATGGCAATATTACAACGATTAAAGCGTTAAAAGAACTTAAAATCCCAGCTATACCTTCCTCACCTAACGGTCAAGGTAGTCAAAATGCTGGCGCTGGTGCACAAACGCCGCAAATGAATCCAGCTGCTATGAACGGGATTCCAACAGTTACATTAGACGAAATTGCTGACATTAAAGAAGTTGGGAAAGCAGAATCTATTTCTCGAACAAATGGAAAAGAAGCAATTGGAATTCAAATTGTGAAGGCCTCTGATGCAAATACAGTTGATGTTGTAAATGCAGTAAAAGATAAAGTAAAAGATCTTGAGAAAAAATATAAAGATTTAGAGATCATTTCAACATTCGACCAAGGTGCACCTATTGAAAAATCAGTTGAAACAATGCTGAGCAAAGCAATTTTCGGCGCTATCTTTGCGATTGTTATTATTATGCTGTTCCTACGAAATATTCGAACAACGTTAATTTCTGTCGTTTCAATACCACTTTCTTTATTAATTGCTGTTTTAGTCATAAAGCAAATGGATATTACGCTTAACATTATGACACTCGGAGCAATGACCGTTGCTATAGGCCGCGTTGTCGATGACTCAATTGTTGTTATTGAAAATATTTACCGACGTATGTCGTTATCAGAAGAGAAATTACGTGGAAAAGATTTAATTCGTGAAGCTACGAAAGAAATGTTTATCCCAATTATGTCTTCCACCATTGTAACAATTGCTGTATTTTTACCGCTTGGACTAGTAAAAGGTATGATTGGTGAAATGTTCTTACCATTCGCCTTAACTATCGTCTTCGCTTTATTAGCATCATTACTAGTAGCAGTTACAATCGTACCGATGCTAGCTCATTCCTTATTTAAGAAAGAGAGCATGAGGGAAAAAGAAGTACATCATGAAGAAAAACCAAGTAAATTAGCAAATAGGTATAAACGCATACTTGCATGGGCTTTAAATCACAAAATTATTACATCAAGTATCGCTGTCCTTCTATTAGTTGGTAGTCTTGCACTTGTACCAGTTATCGGTGTAAGTTTCTTACCTTCTGAAGAAGAAAAAATGATTATTGCAACATATAATCCTGAACCAGGTCAAACGTTAGAAGACGTTGAAAAAATTGCAACAAAAGCTGAGAAGCACTTCCAAGATAATAAAGACGTCAAAACAATTCAGTTCTCATTAGGTGGAGAGAATCCAATGAGTCCTGGTCAATCAAACCAAGCAATGTTCTTCGTGCAATATGATAACGACACGAAAAACTTTGAAAAAGAGAAAGAACAAGTCGTTAAAGATTTACAGAAGATGTCTGGCAAAGGCGAATGGAAAAACCAAGACTTCGGAGCAAGTGGCGGTAGTAACGAAATTAAACTATACGTTTATGGAGATAGCTCAGAAGACATTAAGCCTGTCGTAAAAGATATTCAAAATATCATGAAGAAAAATAAAGACTTAAAAGATATAGATTCTAGTATTGCAAAAACATATGCAGAGTACACTTTAGTCGCAGATCAAGAAAAGCTGAGTAAAATGGGCTTAACGGCTGCTCAAATTGGAATGGGACTTTCTAATCAACATGATCGCCCTGTTCTGACAACAATTAAAAAAGACGGTAAAGATATCAATGTATATGTAGAAGCTGAAAAACAAAATTATGAAACAATCGATGACTTAACAAATCGCAAAATTACAACACCACTTGGTAATGAAGTAGCTGTGAAAGATGTTATGACTGTAAAAGAAGGTGAAACATCGAATACAGTAACACACCGAGATGGACGTGTTTATGCAGAGGTTAGTGCCAAATTAACATCTGATGACGTTTCAAAAGCATCTGCTGCAGTACAAAAAGAAGTAGATAAAATGGATCTTCCTTCTGGTGTAGATGTTTCTATGGGCGGTGTTACTAAAGATATTGAAGAATCATTCAAACAACTTGGCTTAGCGATGTTAGCTGCGATTGCCATTGTATACTTCGTTCTTGTCGTTACATTTGGTGGTGCCCTAGCACCATTCGCAATTTTATTCTCGCTACCATTTACAATTATTGGGGCTCTTGTTGCCTTATTAATCTCTGGTGAAACATTAAGTGTATCTGCAATGATTGGTGCGCTTATGTTAATCGGTATCGTTGTAACAAACGCAATCGTGCTTATCGACCGCGTTATTCATAAGGAAAATGAAGGACTATCAACACGTGAAGCTTTATTAGAAGCTGGTGCAACACGCCTTCGTCCAATTTTAATGACTGCAATTGCAACAATCGGTGCTCTTATCCCGCTTGCATTAGGATTTGAAGGTAGTGGCTTAATTTCTAAAGGACTTGGCGTAACGGTAATTGGTGGATTAACAAGTTCAACGTTATTAACACTTCTTATTGTTCCAATCGTTTATGAAGTATTAAGCAAATTTAAAAAGAAAAAAACAAAATAACCTCGCTAACTGCGAGGTTATTTTTTATTTCCAAACAAGATTAGGAAATCGCTATAGCCTTCTTTCTCTAATTCCTCTTTTGGAATAAATCGAAGAGCTGCGGAATTAATACAGTAACGAAGGCCATTTGGTCCTGGACCATCTGGAAATACGTGCCCAAGATGTGAATCTCCTTCTTTACTTCTCACTTCTGTACGTGTCATATTATGACTCACATCCATCTTTTCTTTCACACTTGCTGACATCACTGGTTTTGTAAAACTAGGCCATCCACATCCACTATCAAATTTATCTAGAGAAGTAAACAACGGCTCACCTGAAACGATGTCTACATAAAGACCTTCCTCTTTATGGTTCCAATACTCATTTCGAAATGGTGGTTCTGTACCATTTTCCTGTGTTACATAATACTGCATCTCATTGAGTTTTTCTTTTAAATGAGCATTATCCTTTGGCCAATGTTGCTTAATAAAAGCATCTCGTCCTGAGCCTTTACGATATAACTCATAGCGGAATGTGTTTTTCTTATGGTATCCTTGGTGATATTCTTCAGCTGGATAAAATGTAGCTGCTGGTAGTATTTTTGTCGCAATTGGTTTTGAAAAGCGTCCACTCTGCTCAAGCTCTTCTTTTGAGGCCTCTGCTTTTTTATGTTGTTCTTCATTATGATAAAAAATCACCGTTTCATAAGACTGTCCGCGGTCGTGGAATTGTCCACCAATATCGGTCGGATCAATTTGTCTCCAATATATATTTAACAATTCCTCATACGGCATTTTATTTGCATCAAATG
The DNA here is from genome assembly GCF_000007825.1 of Bacillus cereus ATCC 14579. Lineage (NCBI taxonomy): Bacteria > Bacillati > Bacillota > Bacilli > Caryophanales > Bacillaceae > Bacillus > Bacillus cereus. The sequence goes on from NC_004722.1 coordinate 5,359,540, forward strand.
TAATTTGTACTGCCTCATAATGTCCCGTCGTTTCTGAACATACTTCTTTATACGTTGGATTCTCTTTATGACCACCTGTGTAGCCAGAAACAACCTTTATAATCCCTTCCATCTCTTCAAATGGCGAAACCATACACCAGAAGCACCCTCCAGCAAATGTAGCCAATTCTACCTTTTCATTTACAGCCATTACTTCACCCCTATTCTATGTTCTGCTTACAGTATGGCATAAGAAACATCATATTATAAAAGAAAAAGCACCGAACATCGATGCTTTTTCTTTACTTCACTTTATTTTTTCCAACATCCTTCTCCATTTCATCACTTGTCACGTCTAAAACATCTAATAAGAAGATGAAGATTGGAATACCGATAATTAATCCCCATACACCTAAGAAGTGTTCTGAGAAGATTAATACCATAAATGTATAGAAAATCGGTAAATTTGTTTTTTGCGACATAAACTTCGGGTTTAATACGTAACTTTCAAGCGCATGAATCACTGTTACGATAACCAAAATATAAACAACGTACATGATACCGCCAATATTGTAAGCAATCATACAAAGTGGGAACAACGAAATGATAACCCCCGCTACTGGAATTAAGCCAAGCAAGAAAATCATTAACGCTAAACCTAATAATTGCGGGAATCCTAATATCCATAATGCGATAACTGAAAGAACACAGTTAACAACAGCAATTAAAAATTGCGCTTCGATTACCTTTCCAAATGAACGTGCAAATTTCTTTCCGAAGTACTCAATTTCAGTATAGAAAATTGCAAGCCTGCTTTCTTTAAACTTTGCAGTAAAACCGACAATACGAGATTTTTCTAATAAGAAAAACAAACTCAAAATTAAAGAAAGTAAAACTTGAAGGCCAAATTTACCAACATTCGTAATCGATTTATACAAAATGTCTACGCCTTGTCCTACATATTTAGAAAGCTCCATATGATTGACAGCATTAACTGCATACTTAATTAGTTCACTATCTGGTGGGTTTCTTAAAAATACATTGAATTGGTAAATCAGTTGTGAAATTTGTATCGTCAATACTGGTAAATATTTAAATAGCGTAATAGCAATTCCACCAATTAACATTACATATAGAAATGCTATAATAATTTTTCGATTAATAGGCATGAAATGATCTAATTTGCGTGAAATAAACTTTTGGAATCGATCCATTAAATACGTGAGAATAAACGTAATTAATATTAAATTCAACATACTTTGCAGCCCGTATAACACGAGAGCAAGTATTACTAATACGAGTAACCTCTGAAATCCTTTGCTTTGAAACAGGTTTTTTATTTGCATAATCGACGAATACTCTCTCCTGTCCTATAAACTAAAACGTTAATAAGTAGATTTCTCTCTCTTTTCTACTTTTAATTATTCATTCATATTAAGATTTTTATAAACTCATTATATGCCTACCTTACCAGGTATATAGTAGCCTACTTCTTATTTTACAATACAATGACCTAATTCAAAACGTATTCTACATAGTATTAATGAAGATTTAAGGAAACTTACATTTTTTAATAGGTCTTACCACTACTGTAACATAAAAAGCAAGCTATCAGTAGAAATCTGTCCTACAAATAGCTTGCTTTTCTTATTTTTTAAGTAAGTTTTACTATCCAATGAATGGCATGAACATTGGGATGACAACTACTGTTACAACCCCAACTACCGTTACAGCAATACTTGCCATCGCTGCCTCTACCTCACCCATTTCAATTCCTACTGCAACTCCTAATGCATGACCCGCTGTTCCAAGTGCTAAACCTTTTGCAATCGGATGTTTCACTCTAAATGTTTTTAAGAATAATGCTCCTAATGCGTATACGATAACTGCGTTGAAAATAACTGCAAACGATGTAATTGCTGGAATACCACCAATACTTTCTGAAATTGGTAACGCAATTGCTGTTGTTGCTGCTTGTGGTAGCATTGAATTCATTACTGCTGTATCTAAACCGATTGCTTTTGCAACAATGAACACGACAATTACTGAGCAAATAGATCCAACCACGATAGCTGATAAAATTTGCCACCAATATTTTTTCAACTTATCAACTTGTTTATATAGTGGGATAGCGAATGCAATTGTTGCTGGCTCTAAGAAGAAACTAATCATTTTTCCGCCAGTATTATATTCTTCAAAAGTAAAGTTACCTACCTTTAGAAATACAATCCCTAATACCATCGCTACGAATAATGGTGTAAATAGGAAGAACCCTTTTGAATGCTTGAATAATAATGTTCCGATTCCGTATGCGATTAATGAAACGACGATTCCGAAATATGGAGTCATTGTGCTTGCCATGTTCATTACCTCCCAACAATATATAAATACAATGGTTACGCAACCTTTCCGTGCTTGCGTCCTTTATTTACTACTTTCAATTCTTTTATATCTTCTGTTTCTTTTTCATCTTTTCCTAAAATAAATTGTGCAAATAATCCTGTTACAGCGAGTAAAATAACTGTCGCTACAACAATTACAGTTAAAATTTGTACAAAGTATTGCCCCATTACACCAAGAGAATTAATAACTGAAATACCTGATGGGACGAATAAGAATCCAATAATACCTGTTAAAGCTGTTCCGAGTGATTCAACTTGCTCCAATTTAATAACTTTTAAACATAATAGACTAAATAAAATAACTAACCCGATTACCGATGAAGGCATTGGAATTGGTAAATGTGTTGCAATAATATTAGAAATTAACATAATAGCTGAAAATATGAATGCTTGTAATAAGAAACTATATACTTTTTTCGTACTCATTTTGGCCACCTCTTTCGATTTGGTACCTTTATTGTATAGGATACAACCGCCCAAGTAAGCGTTTACATAACGGGACGTCAAATATACAGAATCAGTTACAAATATAAAAGGATGAAATACAAAAGCTGCTCCTTAAATACGAAGCAGCTTCTTGAGTTCTTTTGCATATGTACGACTAACAGGTACTTTTGATCCTTCTTTCATAATTAAATTATAAGTAGAGTTAAACCATGGCTGAATTTCAGTAATATGATTAATATTTGCAATAAAGCTACGATGAACACGCATGAAACTTACTTGCGGCAACTTCTTTTCCAAAATCACAAGTGTATCGTGTGTTACATATGTTTCCCTCATTGTTTTTACTGTCACTTTTCCGTCCACAAGTCCTACATATACAATATCTTCAATATTAACAAGTACGATTGATTCTTCAATTGGTAATGCTAATTTATGCATCTCTACTGTTACATCTGTCCCCTTTATTTCGTGCTTCGTTTCTATTTGCGATTGTTTTTGTTTTTTATACTTCTTTAATGTCTGCACAATACGCTCTTCATCAAATGGTTTTAAAATGTAGTCTAACGCATCTACTTCAAATGCTTGCAGTGCATATTGATCATAGGCAGTAGCAAATACAATTGCAGGTGGATTTTTCATCTTCTTTAATATATTGGCGATTTCAAATCCGTTATCATCGGATAATTGAATATCTAAAAACACAATATCTGGTCTACTTTGCATTAGTTCTTCTAATGCGTCTTCCACACAATCAGCCTCACCAATTATCTCAACTTCTTTCGTTCTCTCTAATAAATACTTTAGTTCATCACGTGCTAACATTTCATCGTCAACTACTAATACTTTTAACAATCTGTTCTTCCTCCCCTACTTTTTTTGGAATAACAAAAGTAATCTCTGTCCCCTCATTTAATTCACTTTCGATATGAAGCATCGTTTCTTTTCCAAATAATCCAATAAGACGTTCATTAATATTATATAAAGCTGTTCCAGTCCCTTTCTTTGACGAAACTACCATCTTTCCTAATTGTTCTAAACGTTCTTCCTCAATTCCCTGTCCATTATCTTTTACTTCAAAATGAACCATACCCTCTTTTTCAAAAACATGCACTTCTACTTCACATACTGGTTGCTTCTTCGGAAAAGCGTGTCGCAATGCATTTTCAACCAATAGTTGAAGAACAAATGGTGGTACTAAAGTTGTCTTTAGCTCGTCCTCAATATACATCTTTACCTCATACTTATTTGGGAACCTTGCTTGTTCTAAGGATAGATATGCCTGTACATGGTTTAATTCTTGTTCTAGTGGAATCAATAACTGACGTGCCCCTTGCAAATTACATCGGAAATATACGCTAAGCTGTAATAATAACTTCCTTGCTTTTTCTACATCTGTTCGGCATAAAGCTGATACTGTATTAATCGCATTAAATAAAAAGTGCGGGTTAATTTGCGCTTGTAATGCTTTTATCTCCGCATCTTGAAGTAATTTACTTTGCAACTCAGCTTCTCCTAACTCTAACTGCGTGGAGAATATTTTTGCTAACCCTTCTGCTAATTCTTCTTCAACGCGACTTAACTGGTTAGGATTTTTAAAATACAGTTTTAATGTCCCTATCGTATTTCCATGCGAAGTTAGTGGAATAACAATCGCCGCTTGCAAAGGGCATCCTTCATGTTGACAATTAATGACCTCACGTGATTTTGCTTTCATTATTTGCCCTGTATGTAAAACTTCTTTCGACAAACCAGTTATTAAACTATGTGAAGGAATATGGTGATCTGATGCTAATCCAACATGAGCTAATATTTTCTCTGTATCTGTTAAGGATACCGCATCTGTTCCTGGAAAACGGTGAATAATTTGTGCCACATGCTTACATGATTCTTCTGTTAAGCCTTGGCGAAAATATGGTAACGTTTTATCTGCAATACGTAATACCTTATGAGTCTGAAGTGCCTTTGCGTTCTCTTCCTGACGCAAAATAGCTTGTATCATAGAAAGTAAAATAAAACTTCCAAAACTATTTACAAGGATCATTGGTATCGCAATTGTTTTCACAATGCTCATTCCATCCTCTACAATTAATAGGATCATAATCATTTCTAAAGAAACGATAAAAACACTTAAAATCGCTGAAAACTTAGGAGTAATTGTACGATTATACTTTTTGAAAATGTATCCAATATACCCCGTTATAACACCTGCTAAAATTGACGAGATTGCACAACTTAGAGCTGTCGTCCCTCCAAGCATATAACGGTGAATACCAGCAATTGATCCTACCCCAATTCCGACGATAGGACCACCAAGCAATCCACTAATTCCAACACCCATAATACGTGTATTCGCAATGGTACTCGATGATGAAACACCTTGTAACCAATTTTCATTCATAATCGTATTTCCTGCTATTTCAATCCCAGTGTAATTGCTTACAATTGTAAATACCGAAAAAATACAAATAAGCTTAAGCTTATCTACATAGCCATCCTGTTTATGAAGGAGGCGTCTGAAAGTTTTAATATGAGAGAGTAAAAATCCTAAAATAACTATAAGTCCGACTCGTTCAATCATCATGAGTACTAAATTTAGCATCTTTGATTCATTCCTTTTTATTTAGTTAGTTTTATTATGGGAAAATAATGAAGTCGGCGTCAAGAAGAACGAAATGTTTTTTGAAATATTTTACACATAATAACTTCCTCTTTATTTGACAATACATATAGAAGAGTGCTAAAAATAAAGTAATATAATACAGTCCTTTAACCCAACCCCGTGAGGTTGAGAAGGAAGTCGGAATACAATATACGTATGTTCTTTTCTTGGGGATACGTATGCTTTTTTGGCCTTCTCATCATATCAGGTGAGAAGGCCTTTTGTTATTCTTCCATAGCGACTGTAGAAAATAAGGAGGAGTAATAATGAACGTCACTACTGATGTACAACAAACAACAGAGGAGACAAAAGCGAAAAGATATAAAACATTATTTGGTTCTGCGCTAGGATATGCAGCAGAAGGTTTAGATATGTTGCTATTATCGTTCGTACTTGTCTATATTTTAAAAGAGTTTCACTTAAGTCCTGTTGAAGGTGGAAACTTAACTTTAGCTACCACAATAGGAATGTTAATTGGTTCTTATTTATTTGGATTTATTGCTGATTTATTTGGCCGTATTCGTACAATGGCCTTCACAATCTTACTGTTTTCACTAGCAACCGCACTCATTTATTTCGCAACAGACTACTGGCAATTATTAATTCTGCGCTTTTTAGTTGGAATGGGAGTTGGTGGTGAATTCGGAATCGGAATGGCCATCGTAACAGAAACATGGTCTAAAGAAATGCGCGCTAAAGCGACATCTGTTGTTGCACTTGGATGGCAATTTGGTGTACTGATTGCTTCACTCCTTCCAGCATTTATTGTCCCACACTTTGGATGGAGAGCCGTTTTCTTATTTGGATTAATTCCAGCTTTACTAGCTGTCTATGTCCGTAAAAGTTTAAGTGAACCGAAAATATGGGAGCAAAAACAACGCTACAAAAAGGAGCTATTGCAAAAAGAAGCTGCAGGTAAATTAACAACTACTGAAGCAGAACAACTAAAACATATAAAAAAATTTCCACTTCGAAAGTTATTTGCCAATAAAAAAGTAACAATTACAACAATTGGTCTTATTATTATGTCGTTCATCCAAAACTTCGGATATTACGGAATCTTCACATGGATGCCCACTATTTTAGCAAATAAATATAACTATACATTAGCAAAAGCAAGTGGCTGGATGTTCATTTCTACCATCGGTATGCTAATTGGAATTGCAATCTTTGGTATTCTAGCTGATAAAATTGGTCGACGTAAAACTTTTGCAATCTATTATATTGGCGGTACAGTATACTGTCTCATTTACTTCTTCTTATTCACAGATTCAACATTATTATTATGGGGAAGTGCATTGCTTGGATTCTTTGCAAATGGAATGATGGGAGGATTTGGAGCAATTTTAGCTGAAAACTATCCTGCTGAAGCTCGCTCTACCGCCGAAAACTTTATTTTCGGTACAGGACGTGGACTAGCTGGATTTGGGCCTGTTATTATTGGCTTACTTGCTACAGGTGGCAACCTACTTGGAGCATTGTCCTTGATTTTTATCATCTACCCAATCGGGTTAATTACAATGCTACTATGTGTACCAGAAACAAAGGGAAAAGTATTAGATTAAACGTAAAAGAGGAAGCATCTCATTTAAGATGCTTCCTCTTTTACGTTTTTATTTATTTTGATTTACTAGCCTTCTGAAATAAGAATGCAGTTTTATCTTCTTCTTTTACAATACCTTGTTTTAATGCTAATTCTCCCGCAACTTTAGGCGCTAACCATAGCATTGGGAATAACAAAATTGATACCGGAACTGCCGTCACCACGATAAACGATTGTAGCGCATTAATACTTCCTTCACCCATATATAAAAGAATTGCTGCAACTGCGCCCATAATAAGCGACCAAAAAATTCGCAAACTAATTCTAGGATCTCCGTCTCCAGTCACTGCCATTGAAATGGAATACGCCATTGAATCTCCTGTTGTCACTACAAATAAAATTGTTAATAAAAGAAATGCTGGTCCAATAATATTAGAAAGTGGCAATTGCCCTGTAATTGCAATCATAGCTGCCGGCATACCAGATTCACTTAATGCGTCCGAGATAGACCCAGGATTCATCAACTCATAAAACACGCCTGATCCACCTAATATAGTAAACCAAAATGTTGTAATAATAGGTGCGATAATTCCAATTGCAACGATGATTTCTCGAATCGTTCTCCCTCTTGAAATTCGACTCACTAAAATTGCCATCATTGGTCCATATCCAATAAACCATCCCCAGAAAAAGATTGTCCAAGATCCTAACCAACTTGTATCACCACGGTATGTGCTCATCGGTATAAACTCATTTACATAAAATCCAAACGAAGAAACAAACGAATCAATAATAAATCCACCTGGCCCAAATAGTAATATGAATGCCATTAACACAATTGCTAATCTAACATTTAAATTACTTATAATTTGAATCCCTTTATCAATACCTGTTACTGCCGATATGGTAGACACGGCCACCACACAAACAATAATTGCTAATTGAGTAGTAAACACATCAGAAATTCCAAATAATTCTTGTAATCCATAACTTGCTTGTAAACCTAAAAATCCAATTGGGCCAATTGTACCTGCAGCTACTGCAATAATTGCAGCTGCATCAATTATCGTTCCAAGCAGGCTCTTTCTTAATTTTTCCCCAAAAATAGGGTATAAAAGTGTTCGAGGTTTTAGCGGCATATCTTTATGATAATGTCCATACATCATAACTACCGCACTAATTGTACCTAAAATCGTCCATGCTAAAAATCCCCAATGCATATAACTTTGTGCTAAAGCAGGCATGACTGCTTCTTTCGTTCCAGCAGATATACCATCATGTATTGGTGGCACCGTCATCAAATGATACATTGGCTCTGCTGCTGCCCAAAAAACGCCACCTCCAGCAAGTAATGTAGACATAATAATAGCAAGCCATTTTGCCGTACTAATCTCAGGTTTTTCTAATCCCCCAAGCTTAACTCTCCCATATTTGGAGAAAGCCATACACATCGCAACAATAAATGTACCTAATAATAAAACTTGCCAGAAGGCACCGAAATATTTAATTGAAAAAGCGAAACTTTTATTAATCGCACTCTCTACATAATCCTTGTTCAAAAAAACTGCAATTACAAATAATAAAAGTGAACCACCACTAATAATAAATACAGGCCAATCAGTTTTTCGACTCTTCATCCTCATTTATACTTCCTCCTTCCTCAGCAATCTAAAAAAACAACTTTATTATGTTTTATTGTTTAAACCCAAAACATAATAATTATATATGCATAACATTTTATCGACTTCCCACATACTTATGTTGTCCCTAAAAATATGCCAAATCCCTTATTAAAAAGAAAAATTCTCTTCCTCTTACATAAAAAAGCAAAACAAAAGACCTTATATTTCTATAAGGTCTTCGAAACAGAAATTTGATTATAACATAAGGTACTCCTTGGTTCAAAAAGCCTCTTCCAAAAATAACCGAGAGTAAAGGCTTCCATTTGCTACATAACAGTAATTAAAAAAAATTATATTTCAAAGAAAAAACCTACACTAAATATTATTTATGAAAGAAATTTGGCTTCAAAATTTCATTCGGATACGGTTTATGATAAATGTGAGTGGTAGCTGGAGATAATGGTGGAATAAGCCATACCCAATTACCTGTTACAACACGACCACAAGCAGCTTCTTGCTTCTCAAATTGCTGAAATTGTTGTGCAGCAGTATGGTGATCAACAATACTAACTCCTTGTTTTTTAAAGGAGTGTAGTACGGCAATATTCAACTCAATTAGCGCCTTATCTTTCCATAAGGTACCGTTTCTCGATGTATCTAAATCCATCATCTCCGCAACAGCCGGAAGTAAATTATAACGATCATGATCTGCTAAGTTGCGCGCCCCAATTTCTGTTCCCATATACCATCCATTGAACGGAGCGGCTGTATAAGAAATACCGCCAATTTCTAAACGCATATCTGAAATCATTGGAACACCATACCATTTCACTCCAAGTGATGAAATAGGGTATTCTGGGTGTTCAATTGGCACTTCTTTTACTTCTTCTCTCGGAATTTCTTTATATGTAGGTGCCTTCCCGTTTATAGAGAACACAAGTGGCAATACATCGAAATTCGTACCTTCTCCTTGCCAACCAAGCCCCTGACAAAAGTCCGTAAATGTAGCGGAATGAGAATCACCAATCACTCCCGTTTCTGTTTTATATCCTGCATATCGAATCAATTGGTGATTATAAATTCTTATATTATTTTCTTCACCTTGATATTGCTTAAAAATCGTAATGGTTGGTTTAACTTTCCCGTCGTTCGTTGCATATTTAATATGATGAATTAATGCATTATATACACCCTCTTCATCATTTACTTCGCGCGCATCTAATATGTGCATCTTACTCCAAAATAGTCTTCCAATACATCTATTACTGTTACGCCATGCCATTCGTGAACCATGAACAAGTTCTTCAAATGTATGCTCATATGTCCCTGTCTTCTCTATCTCAATTTGAATTTCTTTTATACGTTCTTCTATCAATTGTTCTTTATGAAGCTCCTTATAACAAATCGTAATAAAATTACTTGCTTCTTCTATTAATTGTTTCGTTTTACTCATAAACAATCTCTTTCTATTTCAACAAAACCCTGCTACTTTACAGTATAAGCAAAAAGGATAGGAGTCACAAATGAAAGTGAGAGTGTTACTTTTATTGTAATATTTTTCAGAAAATTAATGGACTTACTATTGACTTATATGGAAAATGGGTGTATTTTTGACTCAGGTAAAGTATTTTTACCTAGACCAACTTTTTAAATAGAAAGGAGGTAATGTTATGTCTTCATTTCAATTGCCAAAGCTTTCATATGACTATGATGAACTAGAGCCACATATTGATAGCAATACACTTTCCATTCATCATGGAAAGCACCATGCGACATACGTAAACAATTTAAATGCTACTTTAGAAAATTATACTGAATTACATAATAAATCTTTAGAAGAATTGCTATGTAATTTAGATACTTTACCGAAGGAAATTGTTACAGCTGTACGAAATAACGGTGGTGGTCACTATTGTCATAGTCTTTTTTGGGAAGTGATGAGCCCACGAGGTGGCGGTGAGCCTAATGGAGACGTTGCAAAAGTAATTGATTATTATTTCAATACCTTTGACAACTTAAAAGATCAACTTTCCAAAGCAGCTATTAGTCGTTTTGGAAGTGGCTATGGATGGCTTGTTCTTGACGGTGAGGAACTCTCTGTTATGAGTACACCAAATCAAGATACGCCTTTGCAAGAAGGGAAAATCCCCTTACTCGTAATTGATGTATGGGAACATGCTTATTATTTAAAGTATCAAAATAGGCGCCCAGAGTTTGTTACCAACTGGTGGCATACAGTAAACTGGGACCAAGTAAACGAGAAGTATTTACAAGCAATTCAATCACAAAAACATTAGTCGTACGTATAAGGTAAATTTGGTAATGTAAAATCAGTATTGTCGAAATCCTCCAGAATCCCCCGGATTGCCACCGGGGGATTTATGATTACTTCATTGTATTTATATAATGTTTTAAAACATTTTTCATTTCTAGTTTCAGCTCTCGGAACAAAAATCCGAATTCACGAGCCTTTCCATTATGTAATGTACAGTTAGTTACCTCATTATAAGGAGCTATATTTTCCCCAGCTTTCTGAATGAGTGCTTTTATTCCTGTCTTCTCTTCTATGAAATGAATAATTTCTTCCGTAGAAACTACCCCGTTACTACAGGCGTTAATTGGCCCTTTCACATTTTCCATTCCGCACCAAGCTAGAAACTCTCCTGCCTCTTTTTCATGTATAAATGACAAAGTTCCATCTACATGATCCACAACGATAGGTTTTTGGTTCACAATACATTCAACGTAAAATTGTAACCTTTTCGTATAATCGTTTTCTCCAATAACAACTGGAAAACGAACTGCAACAACTGGGAATGTTGCTTGTTGAAATACAACGGCTTCAGCTAATCTCTTTCCTTCACCATAATTGAAGTCATTCCTATCTCCATACGCGATTGCATAATCGTACGGATTAAAGTCTTCTTCTGATAAGCTTAGGCAGGTTCATAGACGGCCATTAAAGATGTCATAACATATTTCTTCGTTTTCCCTCGTAACACTTCACATGTTATCTTCGCTGCATTCGAGCTATAGCATAAATTATCGTATACAATATCATAACTTTTTCCTTCTAGACACTTTTCTAGTAGCTTTCCATCTTCTCTATCAATAATTATTCTTTTTACTGCGCTACCAAAAGAATCTTCAGTAACTCCCCTCGTCGCAATCGTTACATCGTGCCCCTCTTGCAAAAGTGCTTCTACTAAATGTTTACCAAAAAATCTTGTTCCCCCTAGCACCAATACTTTTTTCAACTTCATCATCCCCATTTTAGCAAATTGTAAAATACTACCTCTCTATTATAAGTGCCAACATATAAAAAGCATGGAATTCGTTTAACGATTCCATGCTTTTCTACAGAAAATATATTAACGTACTCGATATTTATAAATACAATAACAGAAGTACAAAATAGAAATTACTGATACATAAACCCATAGTTCATATACAAATCCCTCTCCCCACACTCCCATAAAATAAAAGAGTGAAGGTAAAGTCAATGTTACCCATGATTGTACGAAGGCAATCCTTCCAAGATATTGATTAATGTTCTTCTTTTGTGTATTTAATACAAAGAATAAATACCAAAGTAATGCCCACATAAACCACGTTAACGCATTAACAACATCATGGAATTGAACAAATGAAACAACCATATAGAATAAGGCTATAATTGCTACCCAAATACAAAACCATCCTAGACCACTACTATCCATTCCTTTTATAAAAGTAACACCTACATATAAATAAGTTAATCCAAATAAGAAAGTAGCCGCATATGAATACACTGTCCAATTGCTTTGGTCAGAAATCATGATCAAATAAAACGGAATAATAATTTGTAGTGCACCCACAAATAAATTAAAAACACCCGCACTTTTCATCTCTGCTTTCCCTAATATAACAAGACTATTTAAAAATAAAGCTGCCCCTGAAAGTAATAATCCTACATAACCCATATATATTCGTGTGAAAATCTTTACCTTTCACACTTTTAACCTCCCCACACTATAAAGTGATACTTATATTATTTTTCTTCCCATTTAAAACTACATACATAATTTTTCATTCAAATAAGTCAGACCTCCTACCTCAAAAAGGAGCAAACTTAAAACGCTTTCAATAATAAATAATCCTATCAAAACATGAACTAGGATTCCTTGATTATAAACGGACTCTATCAATGATACAAGTGTTGGAATACTTTTCAATAATACGCTTTCAATTTCTATAAAAAATTAATAAAATAATACATTCCTCTATCTCATTCTACTACCTTCTAGCATAAGATATTGTAAAATCACATCATTTAAAACAGCGAACGTTCTTTTCTAGGTTCGCTAATAAAATTAATAAAAAATGACCTCTTGCTTTTATGCAAAGGTCATTTTTTTATATTCATCATTAAACTTTTAAATAGCCATTTTTATTATTTGATTGCCATTTCCAAGAATCTGCACACATTTCTTCTAATCCGCGTGTTGCCTCCCAGCCTAATTCACGCTTTGCTTTCGATGCATCAGCAAAACATACTGCCACATCACCTGGGCGACGCTCTGTAATTTTATAAGGAACTTTCTTACCCGAAACTTTTTCAAAGGCTTCAACCATCTCTAGTACACTATAGCCCATACCTGTTCCCAGGTTATAAGCATCTACTCCCGTTCTACTCAGTACTTTCTCAAGCGCCTTTACGTGACCATTTGCTAAGTCCACAACATGGATGTAATCACGGACTCCTGTTCCATCTTTCGTTGGATAGTCATTTCCGAATACGCTTAATTCTTTTAACTTACCTACCGCTACTTGCGTTACATATGGCATTAAGTTATTTGGGATTCCATTTGGATCTTCTCCGATACGCCCACTTTCGTGTGCACCAAATGGATTGAAATAGCGAAGTAATGCGATACTCCATTCTGCATCTGCAAATGCTACATCACGCATAATTTGCTCAATCATTAATTTCGTTTGACCATATGGATTTGTTGCACTTAATGGAAACTCCTCCGTAATGGGTGACGTTTCCGGGATACCATATACAGTTGCAGATGAACTAAAGATTATCTTCTTTACATTATGTTTCTGCATTACTTCACATAGCACTAACGTGCTTGTAATGTTGTTATGATAATATGTTAATGGAATCGCTACTGACTCCCCTACAGCTTTAAATCCTGCAAAGTGAATAACTGCTTCAATTGCATTTTCTTCAAAAATTGCGTCAAGCGCTTCGCGATTTAAAACATCTTCTTTATAAAACTTAAATTGTTTTCCTGTTATTTCTTTCACTCGATTTATAGATTCTACCGAGCTATTCGAAAGATTATCCACTACTATAACTTCGTAACCGCTATTTAGTAATTCTACACATGTATGACTACCAATATATCCTGCTCCACCTGTTACAAGTATTGCCATAATTATAGTCCTCCATATTTCATTCATTATAAACTTCTCAAAGTATATCACATATTTCTTATCCTATGTTTAACATGCGAACACAGAAACTTACATTTTATCCCATAATAAATTTATAACATATACGATTCTAATCAGGTAATAAAAAAAAGCCACATAATTTTTATTATGTGGCTTTTTTTATTAAATTACATAACAATATACACTTAGAAAATGCGCAAGACTACCTAATAATACAAAAACATGAAAAATTTCATGATGCCCCATATATTTAAACTCTAACCATTTTGGCTTTGTTCCATAAATAAATCCACCAATTGTATAAAAAATGCCCCCAAGTACTAAGAAAATAATGCCTCCTGTACTTAAATTCTCAGCTAACGGTGCAAAGAATAACACAATTAACCAACCCATCGTAATATAAATTGCTGTCGATAACCATCTTGGACAATTAAACCAAAACATTTTAAATACAATGCCACAAATCGCAGTTGCATAGACTAAACAAAATAATAGTAAACCACTTGCTGAATTTAATGTAATTAAGCAAAAGGGTGCATATGTACCTGCAATTAATATAAAAATCATAGAATGATCTAGCTTCCTAAAGAAGTAAATAACACGTTCATTGGCCACAACACTATGATACACAGCTGACGCCGTATAAAGGACCATCATTCCAATACCAAACAAAATAACAGCTGTAATTGCAGCAAATGATGGCATCTTGATAGAAACTTTCACAAGCATAGCTAATAAGGCAATAAATGATAATATTGCTCCACCTAAGTGAGTAAATGCATTAACCGGTTCCCTTACATAAGCATTCATAATAACACCCCTCATATAATTACATGTAGTTTTGATAACTACATGTAATTATATACACATTTCTTTTTAAGGTCAACATTTACAATTCATTTGTTTCGTAATACCATATTTAAAGATATATTAAACATTAAGTTCCACTAAGTTATAAAAGTGAGGGATTCTACGTGGAAAATATAAATGAATTACTTGAGACATTGCATTTAGAAAAAAACATTAAACTTGAGGATATTCCAAATGTTGACTTATATGTAGATCAAGTTGTTCAACTATTTGAGAATACTTATGCAGATACAACGAGAACTGATGATGAAAAAGTATTAACTAAAACCATGATTAATAATTACGCAAAAGGAAAACTATTCATCCCCATCAAAAATAAAAAGTATTCAAAAGAGCATATGATTTTAATTAGCCTAATTTATCAATTAAAGGGAGCTCTCTCCATTAACGATATAAAAAGTTCATTAGAAACTATAAATGACTCCTTATTAAATGATGATTCATTCGAATTAAATACGTTATACAAAAATTATCTTGCTCTTACTGAAAGCAATGTCGAAAGCTTTAAACAAGACGTAAATAACCGTGTTACAGAAGTAAATGAGATTTCTTCCTTAGAAGATACAAAGCTAGAAAAATTTCTACTACTAACATCCTTCGTGACTATGAGTAATATGTATAGACGTTTAGCGGAGCAACTAGTGGATGATTTAAAAGAATCATAAATAAAAAACTATCCACCTATTAAAGTGGATAGTTTTTTATTTACTTAATTGCTTCATGAACTTTTAGTTGTTTCCCTTTAATCGTTGTAGTCTTCATGACTTTCAAGACGAGTGGTCCTTTTCCATTTAATATTTCAACATAAGAAACATTATCTTGTATCGTAATAATACCTATATCTTCTGCTGTAACACCTTTAATTTTAGCAATTGTACCGACGAAATCTACCGCCCTAATTTTCTTTTTCTTCCCGCCATTAAAGTACAGCTTCATAATGCCTTTGTTGATGTCTGCATTTTTATCTTTCTTTATAATTGGTTTAGCATGTAGCTTTTCTTCAAATGCAGCTTTCTCTTTCATAACTTCTTCTTTTGAAGGTCCAATTGCCTTTGGAATTTCAAATCCAATATACTCCTCAATCTCTTCTAAAAATCTATTTTCATATGGTGTTATAAATGTAATAGCTTTTCCACTATTTCCAGCTCGTCCCGTTCTTCCAGTACGATGTACATAGCTTTCTTTTTCAAGTGGAATATCATAATTAATAACATGTGTAATATTATCAATATCAATTCCTCTCGCAGCTACATCTGTTGCTACTAAATAACGGAATTTTCCTTTTCTAAAATCATCCATGACTTCAAAACGATCTTCTTGTACCATACCACCATGTATTTTGTCACAGGGATAGTTAGCTCGTTTTAATTGTCTATATACATGATCTACATTTTCTTGTGTACGGCAGAAAATAATACAGCTATCAGGATTCTCAATCGTTGTTACATCTTTAAGTAGTGAAAGCTTCTCGTCTTCTATCACCTCAAAAAGAGTATGTTCAATTTTATCCGTCGTAATCCCAGCCGCTTTAATTTCAATATGAGTTGGTGAATTCATATATGTACGAGACAATTTCTCAACATCTTCTGGAAGTGTTGCTGAAAATAACATCGTCATTCTTTTTGTAGGTAATTCATCAATAATTGCCTCTACTTGATCGATAAAGCCCATATTTAGCATCTCATCTGCTTCATCAATAACTAAATACTTCAAACACTCTAAAGAAAGGGTACCCTTCTCAATATGATCCAACACACGACCAGGAGTCCCAACTACAATATGTGTCTTTTGCTTTAATTCTAATTTTTGACGTGCAAATGGAGATTTCCCATAAACTGCCGCAGCCTTAATCCTTTTGAATCGACCTATATTTGTAATATCTTCTTTTACCTGTACCGCAAGCTCTCTCGTTGGTGTTAAAACTAATGCTTGTGGTTTATTCTCTTCCCACTCCACCATTTCACAAAGTGGAATACCAAATGAAGCTGTTTTTCCACTTCCAGTCTGGGACTTCACAACAAGATCCTTCTTTTGTAATGCAACTGGAATAACCTCACCTTGTACTTCTGTTGGATGATCATACCCTAACCCAGTAAGTGCCCTTACAATTTCCTTACTTAATTTATAATCAGAAAAACTTTTTTTACTCATATATTAACCTCATTTTATTCTGTATTATTTTCTTTTTTATCTTTTGTATACGTTACTATCACCCTACTTATTATACTTGAAACCTCACATAAAAGGTGAATCATGCCAGATTCATCTTTTTATATAGAAATAAACCTTTTCATTTCATATATTGTTCAACTACTTGATAACATCTTTTGCTCGTATTGTTAGCATTAACCTTTTTATAGTATCCTACATCCAATCAAAAAAATAAAAAGAATACATACAACCTTGTATAATTATCTTAATTTTTCAACCCTTCCCATAAACGAACAATAAAAACAAAAAAATGTTTTAAATTCGTTTTTAACGTTTTTTTTCAGATGTAAAATCTACTTTTTTAAAAAATGTTAAGAAATCCTTTGACTTCTTAATAAAAATAATGTAAATTATCCTATGGACGAACATTTTTGATTAATAAAAATAAAATATTCGTATTTTAGGGGTGTAAATGATGGAAAACGTATTTGACTATGAAGATATTCAATTAATTCCTGCAAAATGTATTGTAAATAGCCGCTCTGAATGTGATACAACTGTCACTTTAGGAAAACATAAATTTAAATTACCTGTCGTGCCTGCAAATATGCAAACGATTATTGATGAAAGAATTGCAACTTATTTAGCTGAGAACAACTACTTTTATATCATGCATCGTTTCCAACCAGAGAAACGAATCTCATTCATTAGAGATATGCAATCACGTGGATTAATCGCTTCTATCAGCGTTGGTGTAAAAGAGGACGAATATGAATTCGTACAACAATTAGCTGCTGAGCAACTTACACCTGAATATATCACGATTGATATCGCACACGGTCATTCTAATGCTGTGATCAACATGATTCAACATATTAAAAAACATTTACCAGAGAGCTTCGTTATCGCTGGAAACGTTGGAACTCCAGAAGCGGTAAGAGAATTAGAAAATGCTGGTGCCGATGCAACAAAAGTTGGTATTGGACCTGGTAAAGTTTGTATTACTAAAATTAAAACAGGCTTCGGAACTGGTGGTTGGCAGCTAGCTGCACTTCGCTGGTGTGCAAAAGCTGCAAGTAAGCCAATTATCGCTGATGGTGGTATTCGTACACACGGCGACGTAGCTAAATCTATTCGCTTTGGGGCAACTATGGTCATGATCGGTTCTCTATTTGCTGGTCACGAAGAGTCTCCAGGGGAAACAATTGAAAGAGATGGAAAACTTTATAAAGAATACTTCGGTTCTGCTTCTGAATTCCAAAAGGGTGAGAAGAAAAACGTTGAAGGTAAGAAAATGTTCGTTGAGCATAAAGGTTCTTTAGAAGATACGTTAATCGAAATGGAACAAGATCTTCAATCTTCTATCTCTTACGCTGGTGGAACAAAATTAGACGCTATTCGTACTGTAGATTATGTTGTCGTGAAAAACTCGATTTTCAATGGTGACAAAGTATATTAATTCTTAAATTAACTCGAAGGACAAGCATTTTCATGCTTGTCCTTCTTTTTTGTATATGAAAATGTAAAATATTTTAATTTAACTGAATTTTCTAGTATTATGTGTTTAGATAGTCTTAATAAGGGGGAGATACGACTTGAAAAATGTAATAGAAAATCGCCTTAATCGCGCAGAGGTACCCGCTGAACTAACATGGGATTTATCCGATTTGTATAATTCTGATGCCGAATGGCATACTGCATTAAACGCATTGGAAAATGATATACAGAAACTTGATTCATTTAAAGGGCATTTACATACTAGCTCCCACACTTTATTAAATTGCCTACTTTTAGAAGAAGAGCTTTTAATGACGTTAACAAAACTGTACTCATATGCAAATTTAAAAGAAGCTACTGATCGTACAAATCCAAGTATTCAAGCGAACTCTTCCAAAATTTCTGCTTTATGGACGAAAGTACATACTGCACTATCCTTTATTCATAATGAAATCCTCTCATTCGACGAAGGAACAATTGAAAGATGTTTAACTGAAGAAACAAAACTCGAACCTTTCCGTAAATCTTTACTAGAAATACTACAAAAAAGACAGCACACACTCTCTCCTGAAACAGAAGAAGCACTTGCTGCACTTGGCGAAGTTCATAGTTCTCCATACAAAATTTACGGCATGACTAAATTGGCCGATATGGATTTCACTTCTATACAAGACGAACAAGGAAACGAACTTCCTGTTTCATTCTCATTATTTGAAAGCAAATATGAATTTTCTCCAAGCACATATATACGTCGAAAAGCATATTCATCATTTGTTTCCACACTAAAACGATATAAAAATACAATTGCCACAACATATGCTACTGAAGTAAAAAAACAAGTAACACTTTCTCGTTTACGTAAATATGAATCCGTTACTCATATGCTATTAGAACCACAAAAGGTTCCACTTGAAATGTATAACAACCAACTTGATATTATTTATAAAGAACTAGCACCTCATATGCGCCGTTTTGCAGATTTAAAAAAGAGAGTATTAGGACTCGATCAAATGCTTTTCTGTGACTTACATGCACCTTTAGATCCCGAATTTAATCCGGCGATTACTTATGAAGAAGCAGGCACGCTCATTCAAGATTCTTTAAAAGTATTAGGCGATGAATATAGTTCCATAATCCAAAAAGGATTCAAAGAAAGATGGGTAGATCTTGCAGATAACGTAGGCAAATCAACAGGGGCATTTTGCTCAAGTCCATACGGCTCTCATCCCTATATTTTAATTACATGGCAAAATACGATGCGTGGATGCTTTACATTAGCACATGAATTTGGACATGCTGGTCATTTCTATTTAGCAAATAAAAACCAACGTATCATGAACGTACGCCCATCTATGTACTTTGTTGAAGCACCATCAACCATGAATGAATTACTATTAGCTCAGCATTTACTAGCGACTACTGACGATAAGAGAATGCGCAGATGGGTCATTCTACAACTACTTGGCACATATTATCACAACTTTGTTACTCATTTACTTGAGGGTGAATATCAACGTAGAGTATATGCTCTAGCAGAAAAAGGACAGGCCCTTACAGCTACAACTTTAACTGAAATTAAAACAAATGTCCTTTCGACATTCTGGGGAGATTCTGTAGAAATCGATGAAGGTGCGGGCTTAACTTGGATGCGTCAGCCTCATTATTATATGGGTCTATATGCTTATACATATTCCGCAGGCCTCACTGCATCCACTGCAGTAGCTCAAATGATTAAAGAGGAAGGACAACCTGCTATTGATCGCTGGTTAGATGTGCTTCGTGCTGGTGGTACAATGAAACCACTTGAACTAATGAAACATGCCGGAGTAGATATGTCAAAACCAGATGCAATCCGTAAAGCTGTTTCTTACGTTGGCTCATTAATTGATGAATTAGAGCATTCTTATCAAGAATAAAAAAATAAGCCCTCGCTTTAATGAGGGCTTATTTCATATTTACTTCCCAAAACGTTTGCGATATCCACATTTCCTGCAAAGTTCTTCAACCGCAACTCTTTTCGAAAATCCATCGACAATGTTTGTTGCCCTTTCACCTTCAATAATGTTAGAAAATGAATCATTATTAATATTCCCAAGGTTAATAATCCCTTCACCATCTAAACAACAAGGAATAACTGTTCCATTCGCTAAAATACCCGCTTGATTACGAAGTCCATGACAGAATCCTTTCCCATCATCCTCTTCCTCATGTAATGCTGGCCATTGGAATTCATAGTCTTGATTAATAAAGACACGTTCTGCAATTTTTATACCTTTTCCTGGTGTAAGCTTCTCTTCAATTTGATAAGCTAGATCAAATTCATTTTCAATTATAGATAATAACTCTCTATTTTTCTGGATTTCAGCATTTGTTTTATTATCCTGAGTTAAATTCCATAACCTTAACGATACAATTAAATCTGATTGACTTGTCGCTTCCCTAATGAAGGAAAGTATACTCCTTACATAGCCCTCTTTATCTTGCGAACCTGGATGTCCATCAAAACTATGCAGTGAAAAATTCATTTGTCTTAACGCAGGCTTATTTAACAGCCTATGTCTTCTCTTATTAATTAACGTTCCGTTCGTTGTAATATTAACTTTAAATCCTTTTTCATGACTTAAGTCTAATAGTTGATCTATTTTCGGATGGAGCAACGGCTCACCCTTCACGTGCAAATAAATGTAGTCTGTGTGAGGTTTAATTTGGTCTAATCTTTTAGCAAAATCCTCCACAGAAATGAATTGCTTCTGCCTTTCCGTCGGCGGACAAAAGCTACACGCAAGATTACATACACTCGTAATCTCCAAGTAAAACTTCTTAAACTTCTTCACCTTTAATTCCTCACTTCTCTAACTACTTATACTTTTTCCTCTTCATATTACAGCATATTTTTATGGAAATAGAAACATACTTATTTTAGGAAATCTACACACCATCTAATAATATTTAAAAGACCATCGGTAATTTTTGTCCAATGGTTTTTTTATCCTTTTATATACAAAGAATAAATTTATTTATGATACGGCTCATCGTAACTATTCTAAATAAGGTTATTTTTTATTATTTTCATAATTAAATTTAACAAAAAAGGTAGTGCCTTCCGATCCTGTTTGAATTTCTATTTTTGCATTATGGCGGGCAGCAATGGCATAACATACACCTAACCCCAATCCAGTTCCATTATCTTTGGTCGTGTAAAACGGCGTACCCAGTTTCTCTAATACTTCAGGCCTGATACCTTTTCCTTGATCCCGCACTGCAAGCACCACACAATTTTGACCTTCCTTGTAAGTGCTAATGGTTAGAACTTTCCCTGTATTCATCGCTTCTAAGCCATTACGATATAGATTCATTAATAATTGCCGTATCTCATTACGATTTAAAAGTAATTCTGGAATGTCATTTGTATCGACTTGAATATATTTATTTTGATTGTACGTATCAATCTTTATTAAAGGAATAATATCGCGGATAATTGAATTTAAATCTAACATCTGCAAATCCAATTTCCTTGTATTACCCATTGAGAGAAATTCAGTAATAATAGAATTGGCACGGTTAAGTTCTTCAATCATTAAATGAAAGTACTTATTATGTTTCTCATAGGTATTCTCTTCTTTTAATAACTGTAAAAATCCCAGTACTGTTGTCATTGGATTTCTAATTTCATGGCTGATACCTGCTGCCATTTGCCCTATTAAATCTATATTGGATAATCTTTTCAATTCCTGTTCATATTTCTTTTTTTCCGTTATGTTTTTAAAAATACAACAAATACCATCATCATATGGGTATGCAATAACTTCGTGCCAATATTCATCTGCAGTAGAAAGAAATTCGAAATGAACTGTAGTTCGCTCTGACATCGCACGATGAAATTCCTTATACATAACTGTTTCAATTTCACTCGGGAAAACATTCCATATATTCTTTCCTAATACATCTTTTGCTATTTTTCTTTTCGGAAAATATTGGTGCTTATTTACGTACGTAAATTCCCATTTATTATTTAAAATAAAAAATCCATCCGTAATACATTCAATCACACTTGTAACTTTTTCATTAGCAGCAGCTAGCTCTCTCGTTCGCTCTTCCACTATGCTCTCTAGTTGATCCATATACAACAAATTCGAAAACGTAGGGGCTGTGGCATCAACGATAGATTTTGCTAGTTGAAGTTGGGAATCATCATAATTGTGAGCTTTTCCTTCTTTGCCAACGATGATTACCCCTAATACTTCTCCCATTGAAACCAATGGAATCATCAATAGACCCTTACTATCTATATTTTTTGTTTGAATAACCTCTTGGATCTTGGCTTCATAGCTTTTCTCTGTCCAATCCGCTTCTGTCCAATGACAGTCCTTACTTAATTTCGTTGTTTTAATTGTTGTTTTGTCTAGCGGATCTAGAAGATGAGCAGTCATATTTTTACTCTCTAAAATCTGTTCTAGGTAAAAAAAGCATTTATCAAAACTCTCCTGTATCGAGGAACACATCGATAAATCACGTGTAACATTTAGTAACAGTTGTTTCTCAGCAATAAGGTTTTCCTTTTGTTTTAAATTATTTGCGTTTTGAATTGCAACCGCAGCCATATTTACATAAGCTTCAACACTTTGAATTTCTGAATCTGTTAAGTTCATCGGAATTCCATAATCAAATAAAAAAACCAGACCAAATAACTCTTGCCCAAATGAGATAGGCAGAGCTAATAAGGACTTAATTTTGAATGCATTAACCGGTCTCGGATCTGGTCGATGATCCTTTGAGGTATCAGGAATATAGATGGTTCTTTTCGTTTCAATAACTTCTTTTGCCAGTAAGTCTATTTCAGGATTAATTACTTGAGTATCGAGCGTTACACCATTTATAGTCTCTGGTTTTCCTGCAAACCCTCTAAATGTTCCATCTTCCTGGGGTAAATAAATTCCAACAGCGTCGCACCTAACAATCTCCTCTGATATCGCCATTGTCACACGCTGCAATACGTCACGTAGTTCTAATTTCGTATTTATTATTTTTGTTATATTCGCGAGCCTAGAATATCTCGTCTGATCACTTACCATTCACATAGCCTCCAGTTATAGGCATAATAAAATAAATATGATAATATCAGTGTTTTATATAGAATACATCACTTATGATACGGTTCACCACGATTAATCCGAAACGCTCTATACACTTGCTCAAGCAACACTAATCGCATTAATTGGTGTGGCAATGTCATCTTTGAAAAAGAAAGAGATTCATTTGAACGCTTCATCACTTCTGAGCTTAGTCCAAGTGATCCACCAATTACAAATGCGACTTTACTCTTTCCGTATGTAGCAAGGCGATCTAGACTTATCGCGAATTCTTCTGATGACTTTTGCTTTCCTTCTATAGCTAATGCAATCACATGTGTGTCATCAGAAATTTTATCCAGTATACGTATACCTTCTTTTTCCTTTACAATTAACATTTCTGCTTCACTTAAATTTTCTGGCGCCTTTTCATCAGGCAATTCAATTACTTCTACTTTTGCGTATGCAGATAATCGTTTTAAGTATTCTGCTATACCTTGTTTCAAATATTTTTCTTTTAATTTCCCAATTGAAATAATCGAGATATTCACACGTATCCTCCACCTTACAAACATGTTATCCACAAAACTTATCCACATATCCACAAATACTACCCACATATTGTGTGAGAATCTGTGTTCGATACAACATATGTCGCCTCATTTTGACAAAATTCACATGTTTTTTTCTCTTTTTTCGAGTTATCCACATTGTTGATAACTGGCGCAACTTCACACTCATCCACAATAATATCTAACGCTAATTCAACATGCTCTAAACAACAAGGTAAATTCATTTTCTTCACCTCACTTTTCTACAATAGAAAACAGGAGGTAGGCCCTCCTGTTTTTAATACTTTTGAATGCCTAATTTCACTGTTGTTGTTACTCTTTTTGTGCCACGATAAAACGTAAGAGTCATTTTATCATTAATTTCCTTATCATATAAGGCCGTACGGAATCCAATAATATCGCGAATCGGTTTTCCATCTACCGCCACAATAACATCATGTTCTCTTAAACCAGCATCCGCACCTGGCGAAGGACTTTTCACATCCAAAATACAAACTCCCTCTGTTACAGTACCTGGTAAATGTAATGTTTTTGACCAATAATAGTTTGGAATTTCATTTAATGACCTAAGTTCAATCCCAACATATGGTCTTCTTACTTTTCCATACTTCTCAAGTTCATTCATAATCGGAACAGCTCTAGTCACCGGAATAGCAAGGCCGATTCCTTCTACTTCTTTTGCAGCAATTTTCATTGAATTAATACCAATTAATTGTCCTGCTGCATTTACAAGCGCACCGCCACTATTCCCCGGATTAATCGCTGCATCTGTTTGTAACACTTCTACTTGCCAATCATAATGTCCATCTTGATCTAAATCTACAGGGACAATACGTTCATTAGCTGAAATAATACCTTGTGTAACTGTTCCAGAAAATTGCAGTCCAAGTGGGTTTCCAATCGCAATAACTGGCTCTCCTCTGCGAACAGTATTAGAATCGCCAATTTCAATTATTTTTTTCACATGCTTTGCATCTATTTCTAATACAGCTAAGTCTGTGACTACATCGGTTCCTAATACTTTTCCAGGAACCTTCTTACCGTCACTTAGACTTACTTCAATACGATTCGCTCCAGCTACAACATGATTATTCGTTACAATATAAGCTTGACCATCTGTCTTTTTATAAATTACTCCTGATCCTGTACCGGCCTCTGAATCTGCCTCTGAAAAGTTATCTCGTTGAATGTTAATAACACCCACAACAGCTTCAGATGCACGATCAACAGCATCTACAAAGCTAATCTGTTTAATCCCTTGAGCTTCGGCCATATTACTTCCGCTTGCTTCAGCTTGCGGAAGCGTATCAGCAGAATTTGAAAATAAAGGCGCTCCAAACGCGAATAAAGAAGCTCCTACAATTGTTCCCGCTATACTAGAAAGAACTATACCTTTGTGCTTCTTTTTTCCTGCACGTTTCATACGATAATTTTCTTCATCAATAAAGGACATATTTGTTCACCTATCTTCCTGAAAACAACTATATTCACCTTTATTGTTTACTAAAATGAAGAATTATACGTATTGAATTTTTGTAGGCATTTTTGGATCTGTATCGTGAATTTCAAAGGATTCACCCACTCCAAATCCTTTTTCCTCTAGTACTTGTGATACTGACATACGCGCTAGTTCTTTCATGTTATTATCTAAGCTTAAATGGGCTAAATAAATATGCTTTGTCTCATCTGTAATTACATCTGCCATCGCTAATGCAGCATCCTCATTACAAACAATGCCCAACGTCACTTAAAATACGTCGTTTAATGCTCCATGGATAACGTCCCATACGAAGCATTTCTACATCATGATTACTTTCAAATACGAAAGCATTAGCTCCCTTAATAACGCCTTTCATACGGTCACTTACGTATCCCGTATCTGTAATAAGCGCTAACTTCCTATTATTGTTATGGAAAGCATAAAACATCGGTTCCGCCGCATCATGAGAAACTCCAAATGACTCGACTTCAATATCACCAAAGGTTTTCACATCACCAACTGAGAAAATAAACTTTTGTTCAGTTGGGATATTTCCTATTAAATGTTCCATTGCATTCCATGTTTTCTCATTCGCATAAACAGGTAAATCATATTTACGTGCCAGTACACCTAATCCTTTAATATGATCACTATGCTCATGCGTTACAAGAATACCTGATACATCATTTATATTCAGTTCTGCTTGTTTAAATAAAGCCTCTGTTGCTTTACCACTTAAACCTGCGTCGACTAGTAATTTTTTTTCATCGGTTCCTACGTATAGCATATTTCCTGTACTTCCACTTGCAAGTACGCTAAAATGCAACCCCATTCTTTCTCACTCCAGTATGTTCATCAACCACTTGATTTTCCTTTTCTCCTAATTCCATAACTTGTCCTTCAATTGCATTCACAAAGAAGTCCTGCTTCTGCTCCGTTTTCAAATTCCACGTTGGAGCCAGTACTTGGTTATTAGAAGTAGATGCGGTAAGAGTGGCATAACCAATTTGCGCTTCTTTAACATGCGTATTTCCATGAATTTTATTTTTTAAATACAAATTTTCTAAAGCTGTTTGAGCCGTAATAATTTCTTGCTCTTTCGTTTTTTCACCTTCGCCCATTTCTTTTAAATCAGTTAGCATTGTCTGCGTATATGAAACAAGTTCATTTTTTTCATTTAATTCCACAACAATCATCGCCTGATTATTATAGAAAATAGGCTTATCTTTATATTTTTGGAAGAAATAAATTTTAGAGTCTTTCACCGCTCCAAATTCATACTTTTGTCCATCCAATACATAGTTCTTCAAAAATTCATTATACTTATCTTTTGATAATGATTTCGTATTTAAAAAAGGCTCTTTTAGCTTACTTTCTATCTTGTACATATTTTGTATATGCACTGTTTGATTTTTCAAAGACTGTATATCTTCTTCTTTAAAAGCTTTATTTTCCGCTCTAATAAATGACTCTTTTTTCGGTTCTTTAGGGATATTTCCCATCGTAATTTTGTTTGCTTTTAATTCTTGATCTATCTTTGTTTCTGCAATAAGCTCCAATTGATTACTATCTTGCTTTTGAATGAATTGGAAAATGAGAAAGAGGTCCAAAACAAAAAAGGTCACAATAAATATGGTTTTAATCCGATCCCAATCCATTTAGTCCTCCCTCACTCCACTCATAGATTTTCTGTTTACCTGTTTCATCTTCAACAAGCTTTACATACCAAATTGGTTGTAATCGAACTACTTGTCCATCTAGTGATAACTTGTATCCAATACCAATATCCTTAATTACTTGTTTCTTTATCTCTGGATTATTTTCTAGAGATGCTATTACAACATGCCCTGACGGAAGAGTAACCTTCTGTTCTATACCTTTAGTATTTAAAGACAGCAACGGTCTTTCATATTCCATTACTTCTTCTGATCCCCATATTTGTCTCAATTCAGCTAATCCATCTTCATTGAATACTGAATATCCATCTTCATTTAAACGAAATACTGTCTCTCCTTTATTCATATAGTCCAAACGATATGAATCCAAACTTCCACTGTGACCACTTACGAATTCAAAGCTTTTTTGTAAAAGCATTAAATTATCTATCGTTTTCTCAGTTAAGACAGAAGAGTTTTTATACTTTAGCATGTGACGATCGTTTTCAATTTCCATGGATCTAATACCATCTGTAAATGTTTCTTTCGACATCTCGGTAATCGGACTTAAATAACGAGGATCACTAAATAGAGCATTCTTAAACGTATCAACTGCTAAATTAGATGAAATATATGTTATATTGTTTAACTCTGTCGTTCCATCTGGTAAAAATAACTTTTTCATATCATTAAGTTGATAATCAAAATAAGGCTTTGCTGATACTATAAATTGATTTTGGGCATTTACAATATCTTTTAAATACACGCCACTTAATTTTGCCTCGTATATTTTAAAGTTATCACCATCAGAAACAAAGTTAATTTTAATTTCTTGATCCTTACTTCGAGAAGGATCGAGGAGAATACGATTAAAATGTTTAGGCTTATCTGTACTCTTCTCTTTCATGTTAAACATGGATTTTACTGCATCAAATGGGATATCGGTAGGGAAAACAAGTTCAACTTTCCCTTCACCATGCACATATGAAAGGAAATCACCCTTAGTGATTGATATCTCTTTAAAATCATGTAGTTCCCCTACTTCCAGAGGCTTATAGATTGATTCTATATCTGCCTCTCTTCTGCTCCCATAATGATTTTTATCTTTATGCACGATGATAGAAGTAGGACGGACAACATCGGAAATTTTAGTTTGGTTCATTCCTTCATTTCCCTGCACAAATTTCGCGTTTTGCATGGATGTAGAATCTGGCACATACGTCCATAGGTTAAAAGTAAGAAATAGGCTAATTACAACTAGGTTAATTAAAACTATTGTTTTAAAGTTTTCCATACTCATTCCCAATCGTCCTCTTCATCTGCTGCCATTGGTAACGTGAAATAAATAGTTGTCCCTTTTCCTTCTTCACTCTTCGCCCAAATAGAGCCACCATGTGCCTCAATCATTTCTTTTGCAATTGCTAATCCAAGCCCAGTACCACCCATTTGTCTTGAACGAGCTTTATCTACGCGATAAAAACGTTCAAAGATTTTATCAACGTTTTCTTTTGGAATACCCATTCCTTGGTCACTTACACTAATTTCTAATAAATCACCGCGATCACGTAAACGATATGTTACTGTTCCACCTTCTGGTGAATACTTTAATGCGTTAGAAATAATGTTATACAGCACTTGAGTAATTTTGTCAGTATCCATATCAATAAATCTAGATTTCTTAGAGAAAGATCGTTTGAAACTTACATTTTGCTCTTTAGACATTTCAAAGCGATCAATAATATTATTAAAGAAATCAGTAAAGTCGACCCATTCTTTCATTAAACGATGCTCTGTACTATCAAGTTTAGATAGCTGTAACAACGCATTTACAAGTCTAATCATTCTTTCTGTTTCTTCTTGTGTAACCGTTAAAAATTGTGGTGCAATATTTGGATCCTGCCATGCTCCATCTGTAAGTGCCTCTAAATAACTGCGCATCGTCGTTAATGGCGTCCTTAATTCATGAGAGACATTCGCCACAAACTCACGGCGTTCCCGTTCTATACGCTCCTGCTCTGTTACATCATATAGTACAGCAATTAAGCCGTTTGCCTTCCCTGTTTCTTTTTGAATAACAGAGAAACTAGCACGTAAAATATATGGTTCGTTTCTCGTACTAAAATCTAATAAAACAGAATCTGGCTCTTCATATAAATGATCGAGCGTAAATTCTTCCTGTATCCCTAATACCTCTAAAACAGATTGATCGAGCGCTGTTTCACGAGAAACATTTAACATCTTTTCCGCAGGATCATTTAGTAAAATAATATCCCCTTTTCGGTCAGTAGCAATTACTCCATCTGTCATATGTGATAAAACAGATGATAATTTACGCCTTTCACTTTCTGTAGAAGAACGAGCTTGTTGTAATTTTTTTGATAAATTATTGAAGGATAATGCCAGTTGTCCAATTTCATCATGGCTATGCACTTTTACTTTTCTCGAATAATTTCCTTTTGCCATTTCGATCGCTTGTCTCCGCATATCTGAAATTGGTCTTGTAATTGTTTGAGCCAATAAAATCCCAAGTACGGCCGTTACTAATAAAGCAATTACTGTTCCCGTAGCAAAAATTTGATTTATATCCTTCATTTGTTTATATACATCTTCCATAGATGCCACAATGTAAATAACACCAAGCGCATCCTTACCGTTATCATCTAGAATCGGAGTAAGCATAACTTGAACACGATGACCTGTACTACCATCCTTCTCAATTTTCACTTCCGGCTTTTTTTGTACTAACACTCGCTGAACAGCTATATCAGTTGATGTTCGATTCACCTTATTCTGCTTTGATTCATCTGAAATAGCCAGTAACTTTCTGTGCGAATCAAATACACTTACCTCTTGTATAACTTTCTTCTGATCAGAGGCAAATTTTCGAATTGAAGTTTTAATCGTTTCATCTGTTGACTCTGTTTCTGCTTTTGTATAACTTTTTTTAAACTCTTGCTTCAAATTATATGATAATAAGTTTGTTTGCTGCGTTAAAGAATCCCTAAAACCTTGTACTAAGCTCTTCTCTAATTCCCTTACGAAATATACTCCAATAACTTGCATCGCTATTAATATTAATAGCATATATATAAGCACAAATTTTAAATGAATAGATTGAAAAAAACCAACTTTCTTCATATACTATTCCTGCTCTGGGTCACGCAAGTAATACCCTACTCCACGTCTAGTTACAATTAAAGTAGGATGGCTTGGATTATCTTCAATTTTTTCACGCAAACGACGTACTGTAACGTCTACTGTGCGCACATCTCCAAAATAGTCATAACCCCAAACTGTTTGTAATAAATGTTCGCGTGTCATAACTTGTCCTAAATGTTTCGCTAAATAATGTAGCAACTCAAATTCACGATGTGTAAGCTCGATATTTTCCTCGCGCTTCGTTACACTATATGCATTTGGATTAATCACAATTGGTCCAATAACCATTTCTGTATTTTCTTCTTTTTCCGCAGCACCACCTTGTTGATGGCGGCGTAAATTCGCCTTCACACGAGCAAGTAATTCCCTCGTACTAAATGGCTTCGTTACATAATCATCTGCCCCAAGCTCGAGCCCTAATACTTTATCAATCTCAGAGTCCTTTGCTGTAAGCATAATAATCGGCATTTCTGAGCTTTTACGTATTTCACGGCAAACCTCTAAGCCATCTTTACCTGGTAGCATAATATCTAATAAAACCATATCTGGTTGCTCTTCATTAGCCTTTTCAATTGCTTCATCACCATCATGCGCCATTACTATTTCAAAACCTTCTTTTTCTAGGTTAAACTTCAAAATATCTGCAATCGGCTTTTCATCATCAACTACTAAAATTTTCTTTCCCATCATCGTCTATTTCCTCCTTATAAAAATATGGTCAATAATCCCTAAACATATTGATGTTTACATAGTATGTCCTATATGACCGCATCCTTTGTTTAAGTATTTTCTCCTCTATTCTCATAGACTCATGTATGATCCACTTTTACACGGCATCCTATACGATCTATAGAAAAACCTCTAGCTTCAACTGCTAGAGGCTCCTCGTTCTATTTTAAAATAACTACTCAGTTTTGTAAAATTACATAAATAAAAAGGATATTAAGTGGGCCCACTTAATATCCTGAGAGTGGCTCGGGACGGAATCGAACCGCCGACACGAGGATTTTCAGTCCTCTGCTCTACCGACTGAGCTACCGAGCCAAAACTATATATAAAACCACTAATGGTGGTATAAACAAAAGTGGCGGTCCCGACCGGGGTCGAACCGGCGATCTCCTGCGTGACAGGCAGGCATGTTAACCACTACACCACGGGACCAAAAATAAGCAAAAAAAAAACATGACCCGTACGGGATTCGAACCCGTGTTACCGCCGTGAAAGGGCGGTGTCTTAACCACTTGACCAACGGGCCACGAAAAATAAAATGGTGAGCCATGAAGGACTCGAACCTTCGACCCTCTGATTAAAAGTCAGATGCTCTACCAACTGAGCTAATGGCTCATACTCACCAACGTCATATTTTCGTGACGACAAGATGTATCATAACATGTATTCTGTATTTATTGCAATACTTTTTTTGTTTTTTTATAAAAGAATAAGAAAAAAACTCATGCAGACATGAGTTTTTTTTCAAAAAATGTTAATTAAGCTTCGTATACGTTACGTACAATATTTGTTTGGTTACGATCTGGTCCAACTGAGAACATAGATATTTGAATTCCTGTTAACTCAGAAACACGTTCTACGTATTTTCGTGCATTTTCAGGAAGTTCATCTAATGATTTTACACCAGTAATATCTTCTTCCCAACCTGGAAGCTCTTCATATACAGGCTCACATTTCGCTAAAATGTTTAAGTTAGCTGGAACTTCATCAATAACTTCGCCATTGTATTTGTAAGCTACACAAATTTTAAGAGTTGGAATACCTGTTAAAACGTCGATAGAATTTAATGATAGATCCGTTAAACCACTAACACGACGTGCATGTCTTACAACAACGCTATCGAACCAACCTACGCGGCGTGGACGACCAGTTGTCGTTCCATACTCGCGACCAACTTCACGAATTTGATGACCAATTTCATCATGAAGCTCAGTAGGGAATGGACCATCACCAACGCGGCTTGTATATGCTTTACATACACCTACAACGCGAGTAACTTTCG
This sequence comes from Bacillus cereus ATCC 14579, assembly GCF_000007825.1. Lineage (NCBI taxonomy): Bacteria > Bacillati > Bacillota > Bacilli > Caryophanales > Bacillaceae > Bacillus > Bacillus cereus. The sequence goes on from NC_004722.1 coordinate 5,392,101, forward strand.
CAGGACCAACTCCAGTTCCAACTGTTACACCACCAGCAATTGGGTTAGAAGATGTAACGAACGGGTACGTACCGTGGTCAATATCAAGCATAACACCTTGCGCACCTTCAAATAATACACGGTGATTATTATCTAATGCATCATTTAATACAACAGACGTATCACATACATATTGCGCGATTTGTTGCCCGTACTCGAAGTACTCTTCGAAAATTTCTTCTACAGTGAAACCTTCTGTATCGTACATTTTTTCAAATAAACGATTTTTCTCTACTAAATTGCGCTCAAGCTTCTCTTTAAATGCTTCACGGTCTAAAAGATCAGCCATACGAATACCAATACGAGCAGCTTTATCCATATATGCAGGACCGATACCTTTTTTCGTTGTACCGATTTTGTTATCACCTTTACTTGCTTCTTCTAACTCATCTTGTTTTAAGTGGTAAGGTAAAATAACATGTGCACGGTTACTTACACGTAAATTATCAGTACTTACACCACGATCGTGTAAGTATTTTAACTCTTCAAGTAATGCTTTTGGATCTACTACTAATCCGTTTCCGATTACACAAATTTTCTCTTTATAGAAAATACCAGATGGAATTAAGTGTAATTTATATTTAACTCCGCCGAAAACAATTGTATGTCCCGCGTTATTTCCACCTTGATATCTTGCAACTACTTCCGCATGCTCAGAAAGAAAATCAGTGATTTTACCTTTTCCTTCGTCGCCCCATTGTGTTCCTACAACTACTACTGAAGACATTATTAAAGCACCTCCGCAATTTTCAAACGATCTATTCAAACAATATAATTGTACCAAAACCGAAAGAGAAGTCAACCGAAAAGCGAACATTTTTTCACAAAAAAACATTTTCGTTCGTAAGAATTATATATTTAACTTATGAAAGCCTTATCTTTCTTATAAAAAAAAAGAAACACATCTTATTATAAGAAATGTGTTTCTTTTTTATACTGCCTTTATGCCGGTGGAGCATGTCCATCCTCAAAACGACGTTCTAAGTTAACGAACTTATTGAACTCTTTGACGAATGCAAGTTCCACTGAACCTACTGGACCGTTACGTTGTTTTGCAATAATAATTTCAATTGTATTTTTGTTTTCCGTTTCTCGATCATAGTAGTCTTCACGATATAGGAAAGCTACAATATCAGCATCCTGCTCAATACTTCCAGATTCACGAATATCAGACATCATCGGGCGTTTACTTGACGAGATTCTACACCACGAGATAACTGTGATAAAGCAATAACAGGCACTTGCAATTCACGCGCAATCCCTTTTAAGGTACGAGAAATCTCAGATACTTCCTGCTGACGGTTTTCTCCTGATTTCCCACTTCCTTGAATAAGCTGCAAATAGTCAATCAAAATCATACCAAGACCTTGTTCTTGCTTTAATCTACGGCATTTTGCTCGAATCTCATTTACTTTAATACCTGGCGTATCATCAATATATATACCAGCATTTGAGAGACTCCCCATTGCCATTGTTAATTTTGCCCAATCATCGGAAGTTAATGAACCAGTACGAAGTCTTTGTGCATCAATATTCCCTTCTGCACAAAGCATACGCATAACAAGCTGATCAGCACCCATCTCCAAACTAAAAATCGCTACATTTTCATCCGTTTTCGTCGCTACGTTTTGTGCAATATTTAATGAAAATGCCGTTTTCCCTACTGATGGACGTGCTGCCACGATAATTAAATCATTTCGTTGGAAACCTGCTGTCATCTTATCTAATTCAGTAAACCCAGTTGGTATCCCAGTAACTTCACCCTTTTGATTATGCAAAAGTTCAATTTTGTCATAAGCATCTACAAGAACATCTTTAATGTTTTGGAATGCTTTTGCATTCGTTTGATGGGATACTTCTAATATTTTTTTCTCAGCCTCGTTTAAAAGACCATCCACATCATCTTCTCTCTCGTATCCATCCGATACAATATGAGTCGCCGTGCGAATTAAACGACGTAAAAGCGCCTTTTCAGCGATGATGCGTGCGTAATATTCTACGTTAGCTGCAGTTGGCACAACTTCTGCTAACTCTGCTAAGTAAGAAACCCCACCAACCTCTTCTAGTAATCCTTGATCAGCCATTGCTGATGTCATCATTACTAAGTCAATCGGCTCTCCCTTATCAGATAGCCCAAGCATGACTTCAAAAATCTTTTGATGTTTCGTTCGATAGAACGAATCAGGTACCAATAACTCTGATGCTGAAGTTAACGCATCTTGATCAATCAATATGGCCCCTAAAACCGCCTGCTCAGCCTCTATATTATGCGGAGGGGTACGATCAGCAAGTACATCACTCATACGCAATCCTCCTTGCTTAATTTATTTTTATTGTTCACTAACATGAACTTTTACTGTTGCTGTTACTTGTGGATGCAATTTCACAGTAACGTTTGTATAACCTAACGCGCGGATTGCATCGTCCATTTCAAATTTACGTTTATCAAGTTTAATCTTGTGTGATTTTTGCATTGCATCTACGATTTGTTTGCTTGTGATAGAACCAAATAAACGGCCACCTTCTCCAGATTTCGCCTTTAATTCTACAGTTAATTTCTCTAAAGTCTCTTTTAACTCTTTTGCATTTTCAAGCTCTGCTGCTGCATCTTTTTCTTCTTTACGCTTTTGAGCTTCTAAAGTTTTCATACTGCTATTTGTTGCTTCAGCAGCTAATCCTTGTTTTAGTAAGAAGTTGTTTGCATAGCCATCTGGTACGTTTTTTACTTCTCCTTTTTTACCTTTACCTTTTACGTCTTTTAGAAAAATTACTTTCATGATTGTGTGCCTCCCTGTAAATAGTCATCAATAACAAATCGAAGCTTCTCCTCCGCTTCATCTACTGTAACACCTTTCATCTGTGTGGCTGCCTTCTTCACATGCCCGCCACCGCCTAAGTTTTCCATAATTAGCTGCACATTCACTTCACCTAAAGACCTGCTGCTAATTCCAATGAGATTCTCACCACGCTTCGCAACAACAAATGATGCAATAATCCCTGTCATCGTTAATAACGTGTCTGCCGATTGCGCAATAAGCACTTGATCGTAGTAATCATCACTATCAACTTTAGCAATCGCAATTCCATTTTTATAAATGTACGCATTTTTTATAGCTTTTGCAACCCGTAAATACTGATCCATATCTTCCTTTAAAAGTTCTTGTACAAGTACAGTATCTGCACCATGTGAGCGTAAATAAGAAGCAGCATCAAATGTACGAGCCCCTGTCCGGAATGTGAAACTTTTCGTGTCGACAATAATACCCGCTAACAATGCCGTCGCTTCTAACATTGTCATCTTTAAATTTTTAGGTTGATACTCAAGTAATTCTGTAACCAATTCTGCCGTTGAAGAAGCATATGGTTCCATATAAACTAGCAATGGGTCTTCAATAAAATCTTCTCCACGGCGATGATGATCAATACCTACTACATTTTCAATTTTATGTAACAGTTTTTGCTCCATCACCATAGAAGGTTTATGCGTATCGACAACAACAAGTAACGACTCATCATTTGCAAATTCCATCGCTTGCTCTGGAGTAATAAAATGAGACCATAACTCCTCATTTTGTTTCACTTTGTCCATCAAACGCTTAATTCCTTTATCGGAATCATTTTCATCTAACACAATATATCCTTTACGCTCATTTAATTGAGCCACTTTTAAAATACCAATCGCAGCACCAATTGCGTCCATATCGGGAGCCCTATGCCCCATAATAATGACATTACTACTTTCTAATACTAAATCCTTTAACGCATGCGAAATGACCCTGGCGCGTACACGGGTACGTTTTTCAACCGGATTTGTCTTACCTCCATAGAACTTAACTTTACCTGTCGCTTGTTTAATAGCTACTTGGTCTCCCCCACGCCCAAGCGCAAGATCTAAACCAGATTGAGCCATTGCTCCAAGCTCTGATAAAGGTAAATCACCTGATCCGACACCCACACTTAATGTAAGTGGTATATTCCTTTTAGATGTTTCTTCACGCACCTGATCTAAAATGCTAAATTTCCCTTTCTCCATCTGCGTCAAAATACTTTCATTTAGCACAACGAAGAATCTTTCTGAAGATGCACGTTTTAAATAAGCACCATACTTAAGTGCCCATTCATTTAGTCGCGATGTCACAAGACTTGTTATATTCGTACGTAATTGATCATCTAATCCTTGTGTAACTTCATCATAATTATCCAAATAGATGACAGCTAAAACAGTCCTTTGATCCTCGTACATCTTTTCGATTTCTGTTTGTTCCGTTACATCAAAGAAATAAATTAACTTTTCTTCTTTCCTTACAAAAACGCGAAACTTTCGATTATTTAAAGAGACTATATCATCAGAAGTTTCTCCTTTAATGAAAAGAAGTAATGTTTCTGATACATCGTAAAGGTGCCATCCAGCTAATGCGTGCTGTCCCAGACATGAAGATAAATAAGGATTTGCCCAATCAATCCCATAATCCTTATTGTATAACAAAATACCAATCGGCATTTGGTTAAATGCTTCATTACTTACTTTCTTTACTCTTGTAATCATATCTGTCGTATGCTTTTCGAAATTCCTTTGAAAATTAAGTTCAAATCGTATAACGATAAAGAATACGATACAAAAAATGACAAAAGCAGCTATACCCATAATTAAATGAAAATAACAGAGAATTGAAATGAGCACAAACACAAAAAATGCCAATACATAAACAGGATATAAAAACCACTGTTTCTTATCAAATTCAGGCATGTATACAACTCCTATAAAGTAAAACTAACTTACCTTCCAGTTAGTTAAACAGATTAAAATAGTATAAGGAATATTATTTTATCCCCCTATTTTAGAACGCAATGAAATCCCTAAGTCAATTATACCTAAGATTGTCACAAGAGGAAACAGCATCGGAATAAACATGCATGCAATAAAACTAATAATAGGAACCCCTTTAGTAAAACCTTTTCTATACGCTAAAAAGGCGATAAATGTCAGACCTTGCAGTACAAGCAATAGTGCAAATATGACATTTAGGTTAGAAAATACCATATGTAAATATGATGTTGGTTCTACTTTTATAAAAGTTGCTAACAAAATAAATATAACGTAATACCAAATGATACTCTTTGGTAATTGTATATCTTTAAATTTAGGCCAAGATATAACTTCATGTTTTAACTTTTTCAAAACACTACCTGATATTATCACTGTAATCCAAGAAAAACATACTGAAACTAGCACAAGTATACTTGGAAGTAACGATTGTAATATATCATTCATTTGTGCAAGTAGCTCTTTTTGTTCCTTACTAATCGGCATACCTGTAGCACTTACTATCTTTTCGCTTTTCGCCATACTTTCACTAAACATACTTTGCATTTGCTTCATTATATCTATGTTGAAAAACTTTATACTCGCAACATAAATAAGTACAAAACCAATTAAGTATGCAAGCGTCCCCGCTATTAAGATTTCAACTGGCTTTTTTCTTGTTTTATACATATATCCTAAAACAATCCCTATCAATCCAAACATAATTGTCTTCACTAAATTCAGCGGTTGACTCACAATAATAGTAACAAAAAGTGCTGCTACAAAAACCACGAGCACATTAGATAGTTTATGTCTTATCATTAATAGTATAAATGGTAACGGCAACGCAAAAGTTACAACTGTACCCAAAATCGGAACATACATAGATATAAGCAATAAAATTGCATATATAGCTAATAATGCTGCACCTTCTGTAATAAACTTTGTTTGTTTCACATTTTAACCTCTCTTTCAAAAAGAAAAGCATAGCAAAATGCACAGTAGAGTCCGACTCTACTGTGCATTTCATACGCTATTATTCACCAACATATGGTAAAAGTGCCATTTGACGAGCACGTTTAATTGCAACTGTAAGTTTGCGTTGGTATTTTGCGCTTGTTCCTGTTACACGACGAGGTAAAATTTTACCACGCTCAGAAACGAAACGTTTTAATAAATCAACATCTTTATAGTCAATGCGAGTGATGCCGTTAGCTGTGAAGAAACACACCTTACGACGTTTCGCACGTCCACCTTTGCGTCCTGCCATGTCTATTTCCCTCCATTCTTTGTTAAAACTAACAAATTTACTGTATTAGAACGGTAAATCGTCGTCGGAAATGTCGATCGGTTGACCTACATTTGAAAATGGATCGTCATTCTTCGTAAATCCAGAGTTACCTTGGTTACCTGAATTACTAGATTGACCAAATGGGTTAGAGCCTTGGTTACCGAAACCAGCTCCTGATGGTTGCTGATTAAATGAACCACGTTGCTCCCCACCGCCATTACGCGGCTCTAAAAATTGCACGCTTTCCGCAAGAACTTCTGTTACGTATACACGTTTACCATCTTGTCCCTCGTAATTACGAGTTTGAAGACGCCCATCTACGCCTGCTAAGCTACCTTTTTTCAAATAATTTGCTACGTTTTCTGCTTGTTTACGCCATATTACACAATTAATAAAGTCAGCTTCACGCTCACCTTGCTGATTGGCAAATGCGCGATTCACAGCTAACGTAAAAGTAGCTACTGCGACACCATTGGGCGTGTAACGTAAGTCAGGGTCCTTAGTTAAACGACCAACGAGGATAACACGATTCATCAATCGAACCACTCTCCCTTATATATCAATTATTTTTCTTCTTCTTTAACAACGATATGACGAAGGATGTCTTCGTTGATCTTAGCTAAACGGTCGAATTCGTTAATCGCTTCTGCGTTAGATTTCACGTTTAAGATCATGTAGAAACCTTCACGTAAGTCGTTGATTTCGTAAGCTAAACGACGCTTACCCCACTCTTTCGTGTTAATGATTTCTGCACCATTGTTTGTTAAAACACCTGCAAAACGTTCAACTAAAGCTTTTTGAGCTTCTTCTTCAACGCCAGGACGAATGATGTACATAATTTCGTACTTTCTCATTACACTTTCACCTCCTTTTGGTCTAAACGGCCCGTAATGGGCAAGGAGCAATTAATTTATAGTAATTACTCACGAGTTTAGATTATATCATAGTAAGTTATATGAATCAACTCACCAATACATAAAAAACTTGGCAAACATATAATATATTTGCCAAGTTCATATCTTTATTTTTCCTAGGAAATATTAAATTAAACGTTAAAACGGAAGTGCATAACATCTCCGTCTTTTACGATATATTCTTTTCCTTCTAAACGTACTTTTCCAGCTTCTTTTGCAGCTGTCATAGAACCGTTTGTCATTAAATCATCGTAAGAAACTGTTTCTGCACGAATAAATCCACGCTCAAAGTCTGTATGAATAACACCAGCACATTGTGGTGCCTTCATTCCTTGTTTAAATGTCCAAGCACGTACTTCTTGAACGCCAGCTGTAAAGTACGTAGCAAGTCCTAATAGGTCATATGCTGCACGAATTAATTGATCTAAACCAGACTCTTCAATTCCTAATTCTTCAAGGAATACTTTTTTCTCTTCTTCGTCTAATTCAGCGATTTCTGATTCGATTTTTGCACATACAACGATTACTTGAGAATTTTCATTTGCTGCAAATTCTTTTACCATTTGTACGTATTTATTTTCCGAAGGATCGATAATATCGTCTTCACTTACATTCGCTACGTATAACATTTCTTTTGTTGTAAGTAAATGAAGGCCTTTAACAATCTTCATCTGCTCTTCTGTAAATTCAACAGTACGAGCTGGTTTTCCCTCTTCAAAAGCTTCTTTTAAACGAACTAAAATTTCATGCTCATATACCGCTTCTTTATCTTTTTGTCTTGCTAATTTCGCAACACGCTCGATACGCTTATCAACAGACTCTAAGTCCGCTAAAATTAGCTCTAAATTGATTGTTTCAATATCATCAATTGGATCTACTTTCCCTGAAACGTGCGTAATATTTTCGTCTTCAAAACAACGAACAACTTGGCAAATTGCATCTACTTGACGAATGTGAGATAAGAATTTATTTCCTAAACCTTCACCTTTACTAGCACCTTTTACGATACCTGCAATATCAGTAAACTCGAATACAGTCGGAACAGTCTTTTTCGGTTCTACTAATTCCGTTAATTTATTTAAACGCTCATCTGGTACTTCTACAATCCCTACGTTTGGATCAATTGTACAGAATGGATAGTTCGCAGATTCTGCTCCTGCTTGTGTAATTGCATTAAATAAAGTGGACTTCCCTACGTTAGGTAATCCAACAATCCCAGCCGTTAATCCCATATTTTTCACTCCTATGTCTCAATCTTTCATCATTATAGATAGTAACGAAAAAAATGACAAGTTTCCGCCAAACGAAAAAAAGTAACAGTTACCTACTGTAACTGTTACTCTTCCTCTATTCTTCGTGCTTCACAAGTATTTTTTTCACCTTACGATCAAACTCTCTTCGAGGAATCATTACTGAATGGTCACACCCCTCGCACTTAATGCGGATATCCATTCCCATACGAATAATTTTCCAACGATTCTCGCCACATGGATGGGCTTTCTTCATTTCCACAACATCATACAAGTTATATTCCTTTTGCTCCATTCTCCAAACTCCTCTCCATACTAAATTGCTTTTCCACTAACTAATTCTTCACGATTATATAAAACCATACGTGGATATGGAATTTCAATTCCATGTAAATCAAGACGATTTTTAATCTCTTTACGAAGTGCCCTTGCAATAACTGCATGTTGCATCGGTTCTACTTCAGCAATAACACGTAATATAACTTCTGATGCAGCTAATGTTTGCACACCTAATAATTCAGGTGTTGTTACCATTTTTTCGTACTTTGAAGGTAATTCTACTAATAAATCTTCAATAACTTGCTCTGCTTTCGCAATATCAGCCTCATATGAAATAGATACATCAACAAACGCTACACTATTACTAACTGAGTAGTTAGTAACTTGAATAATACTTCCATTTGGTAAAGTATGAATTTCACCTGTCCAACTCTTTACTTTCGTTGTACGAAGTCCAATTTCTAAAACGACTCCTTCAAATTGACCGATTTTAACATAATCGCCAACTGAAAACTGATCTTCTAACAAAATAAATAAACCTGTAATAACGTCTTTCACTAAACTTTGAGCACCAAATCCGACTGCTAAACCAATTACCCCAGCACCCGCTAATAAACCTGATGCATTAATATCAAACACACCTAAAATCGCAATTAGCATAATGAACATAACAACGTACGCTACAATATTTTCAAGTAATTTCGCTACTGTAACTGTACGACGTTCTGAAATCTGAATTGGAGAACGACTCCCCATACGAAACGCATTTCGTACAACCGCCCTTGCAATTCGCACAACAACTGCACCAATTGTTAAAATAATACATATTTTTAATGTCGCAACTCCAATATGAGCCCAACGATCAGCATCTAATAAATACTGTTTCATAGAATTAAACCACTTCGCTAATAAATCCATGTACCTCTACCTCTCTAGCTAAAATTTCTTTTTAGTTACCCTTATTATTGTATCAGAAGTCCCCTAATTGCTGAAAAAATTTTATGATTTTAATCCTATTTTATCCCCGACATCCAGGTATAAAATGGAACGAATATATATATACTAGTACTATTATTTCCGTTTTCATTCACATTTTGCAAAAATTACGCACTTATAACTTTCCATTTTCCTCACCATATAACATATATTGAAAATTTATTAAAAGGATGGGTGCTTCATGAATATTGGAAGTTTTCGCTTACCATTTTTTGAGAAAGAAACTCAAAACGTTATGCACCAAGATCTAGAAGCCTCTGAGATAATCAGTAATTTCTTACTTACCCATATTCCTATTAAAACTAATATACCACTCATTCTCGTTTGTATCGGCACAGATCGCTCTACAGGTGACGCACTCGGCCCATTAGTTGGTACAAAACTTGAACAAATAGACATCCAAAACCTCCAAGTATTCGGTACACTAGATGAGCCAGTACATGCGCTAAATTTAGAAGAGAAAATTCAGAATATACAGAAAGAATATCCTACTGCATTTATAATTGCTGTTGATGCATGTTTAGGAAAGTCCCAAAATATCGGATCAATCACTACTGGAAAGGGACCTAGTAAACCTGGGGCTGCTATGAATAAGAAATTACCTGCAGTTGGTGATTTGCACATACACGGTATCGTCAATCTAAATGGGTTTATGGAGTTTTTCGTTCTTCAAAATACAAGATTAAGTTTAGTCATGAAAATGGCTGATGTAATCGCAAAAAGTATAAAAGAGACGGATCAAAAATTATCCGCATTAAAAAAAGCAAACCATCTATAAATAATAAGATGGTTTGCTTTTTAATTTTTCTGTGCTAATAGTTCTAAAATACGATTTAAATCTTCTTTATTAAAAAATTCAATTTCGATTTTACCTTTTTCTTTTTTCGTCTCTTTAATTTTCACATCTGTGCCAAACTTTTCTCTTAAGAACGTTTCACGTTCTACGAAAAATATATTTCGCTCTTTTTTCACTTTTTTTGTTTCACGTGAAACGTGTTGATTAATCTCTTGGACGATTTTCTCTAATTGACGAACATTTAATCCTTCTTTTTCAATGCGTTTCAATAAGGACTTCAATTGTTCTTCATCTTTTATCGTAAGTAAAGTTCTCCCATGAGCCATTGAAAGTTGACCATTTGCAATCATATCTTGTACGAAAGAAGGTAAGCTTAATAACCGAGTATAATTTGCAATGTAAGGTCTGCTTTTACCAAGACGTTTCGCTAATTGTTCTTGCGTTACATTTAGCTCATTCATTAACATCTGGTATGCCATTGCCTCTTCCATAGGATTTAAATCTTCTCGTTGTAAGTTTTCTAACAAAGCAAATTCCATCATTTGCTGTTCAGTTAATTGTCTTACAACCGCAGGTACTTTTTCTAAACCAGCCTCTTTTGCAGCACGAAATCGTCTTTCACCTGCAACAATTTCATATCCTTTAATACTCTTCCTAGCAATTAATGGTTGTAGAATACCGTGTTCCTTAATCGAAATTGCTAATTCCTGAATCGCCTCTTTATTAAAGTGTTTACGCGGTTGATATGGATTCGGCCTTAATTCAGTTACAAGAATCTCCTGAATTGTTTCCTCTTCTTTCACATCTAAATCAGGAAAAAACACATTAATTCCTCTTCCTAATCCTTTAGCCACCTGCAATCACTTCCTCTGCTAAATCTATATACACTTCTGCTCCTCTTGATTTAGCGTCATACTGCATAATAGGTTTCCCATGACTTGGAGCCTCGCTCAAGCGTACATTACGCGGAATAATCGAGCGATATACTTTATCCCTAAAATACTTTTTCACTTCATCTATAACTTGAATCCCTAAATTTGTACGGGCATCCAACATTGTTAACAATACACCTTGAATTGCTAAATTTTTATTTAAATGTTTTTGTACAAGTCGAACTGTATTTAATAGCTGACTTAACCCTTCTAGTGCGTAATATTCACACTGTACAGGAATAATAACAGAATCTGCTGCTGTTAATGCATTAATCGTTAATAACCCTAAAGATGGGGGACAGTCGATAATAATATAGTCATATTCATCACGAACTGGCTGTAATGCTCTTTGCAAACGTACTTCCCGGGAAATAGTCGGTACCAATTCAATTTCAGCACCAGCCAATTGAATTGTAGCGGGTAGAACATCTAAGTTTTCAGTTGCGGTTTTCTGTATAACCCCTTGAACATCTGCATCTTCCACAAGAACGTTGTAAATACATTGATCTAATTCAGATTTTTCAATTCCCACACCAGTCGTTGCATTTCCTTGAGCATCAATATCTACAAGAAGGACTTTTTTACCTACTTGCGCCAATCCAGCCCCTAAATTAACAGATGTTGTTGTTTTTCCAACACCGCCTTTTTGATTAGCAATAGCAATGATTTTTCCCATGATGTCACCTACTTTCAACCTTTCTATCTTATTCTAGTAACAATTACGTTTATTGTAACATGAAATAAAACTTTTTCTTTTACGTCCTTTATTAAACTTCAAAATTTATTTCTAAACTCCTTCTTCATTTAACAAGAAAATATAGTAAAAGAGACCTCTCCAATAGGATAAGGTCTCTAGCACGTCATTATTATTTTTTCTTTGGAATTTTAATTGTAATTTGATAGTACTCATCAAATTCTTCTTCCTCAGAATTAACATTCAAACCACTTTCAGTAACCATTTGTAAAGATTGTCTAATTGTATTCATAGCAATCCTCGTATCTCGACTTACTGCTTTTTGCTTTGCCTTACGCTTCGGTTTCGCTTCCTCTAGTAACTTCGCAATTCGTTCTTCTGTTTGCTTTACATTTAGTTGTTTCTCAACAATTTCCTGTAAAACCTTCAGTTGTAATTCCTCATTTTTTAAAGGAATGAGAGCGCGGGCATGACGTTCTGTAATGCTTTTTTCTAATAATGCACTTTTTATTTCTTCAGGCAACTTTAACAAGCGCAACTTATTTGCGATTGTAGATTGTCCTTTTCCAAGTCGTTGTGCCAATGCTTCTTGTGTTAAATTATGTAACTCAATCAGCTTTTGATATGCCACAGCTTCCTCGATTGCCGTTAGTTCCTCACGTTGCAAGTTTTCAATTAAAGCTACAGAAGCTGTCTCTGTATCATTTAAATTCTTTATAATTGCAGGAACCTTTTCCCAACCTAACTTTGTTGCCGCGCGAAAACGTCTTTCTCCAGCAATAATCTCGTACTTATCATCCTCATATTGCCTTACAACAATCGGTTGAATAAGTCCATGTGTACGAATTGTTAATGCTAGCTCATCAATACGCGCATCATCAAAAACTGTTCTTGGTTGATAACGGTTAGGGGTAATATTTACTATCGGAATTTCTTGTATTTCTTCATATACCTTTTTATCTATCTCTTCATGGCTTTCGTCTTGTAATTCGAATTCGCTCTCTTTATCTCCAAAGCCAAATAAACGAGAAAACGTATTTTTCATACATATTCCACCACCTTTTAGGCCTATTGACTATTCTCCATAAAATGTTTCCTATGAAACATTTACGTTTTCATTTATATAATTTAATCTTACGTCTAATAAGATTTATTTTTCAATAGGTAATTTATTGGGTGTTCCCGGTTTGCGTGGATATTTCTTTGGTGTCTTGCGCTTTTTCTCGATTAATAAAATATTACGTTCACTCTCTTCAAATGGCAATTGGAACGTAGACATCTCTTTCAACTCTCCGCCTAGCACCTCTAAAGCATACTTGCCATTTTCAATTTCTTCGTTTGCTGCTGCACCTTTCATTGCAATGAATGTTCCTCCAACTTTTACAAGTGGTAAACATAGCTCACTTAATACAGAAAGACGCGCAACTGCACGTGCCATTACAATATCGTATGATTCACGTACACCTTCTTTTTTCCCAAATGTTTCAGCACGATCGTGACAAAATGCAACATCACTTAATTCTAACTTTTGGGCTAAGTGATTTAAGAAATTAATACGTTTTTGCAATGAATCTACAATTGTTACTTTTAAGTGCGGGAAACAGATTTTTAAAGGAATACTTGGGAATCCAGCCCCTGCACCAACATCACAAATTGAGAATGGTTTTGAAAAATCATAATAAAAAGCAGCTGTAATGGAATCAAAAAAGTGTTTTAAATATACTTCTTCTTTTTCTGTAATAGCCGTTAAGTTCATTTTTTCATTCCACTCTACTAATGTTTCAAAGTAGATTTTGAACTGCTCTAACTGTCTAGAAGAGAGGGTGATTCCCTTCTCTTCTAGCATAGATTGAAATTGTTCTATGTTCATCTAGCAATATCTCCTTACTATTTATTGGTTCGATACGCGTGCAATTTTTCCTTGTTCTATATACACAAGTAAAATGGAAATATCCGCTGGATTTACGCCAGAAATACGTGAAGCCTGCCCCATTGAAAGTGGACGAACATCTTTCAATTTCTGTCTAGCTTCTGAAGCAAGGCTAGAAATCGCATCATAATCAATATCTACAGGGATTTTTTTACTCTCCATTTTCTTCATACGCTCTACTTGCTGTAAAGATTTTTCAATATACCCTTCATACTTAATCTGAATTTCAACTTGTTCTTTAACTTCATCACTTAATTCTACTTCACTTGGTACTAAAAGATGAATATGCTCATATGCCATCTCTGGACGACGTAATAAGTCACTTGCACGTATTCCATCTTTCAATTCACTTCCGCCAATATTGCGAATTAATTCTTGAACTTCAGGACGTGGTTTAATAATAATGCTGCTTAACCGTTCCTTTTCCTGTTCAATTTGTAATTTTTTATTTGTAAATCGCTCATAGCGCTCTTCTTTAATTAATCCAATTTCACGACCAACTTCAGTTAAACGAAGATCAGCATTATCGTGGCGTAATAATAGACGGTATTCTGCACGAGACGTTAATAAACGATATGGTTCATTTGTACCTTTCGTTACAAGATCATCAATTAAGACGCCAATATAAGCATCCTCGCGACCTAAAACAACTTCTTTTTTACCTAAAGAACGGCATGCTGCATTAATTCCAGCCATAAGCCCTTGTCCGGCCGCCTCTTCGTAACCAGAAGTTCCATTAATTTGTCCTGCTGTATATAAATTTTTAATCTTTTTCGTTTCAAGTGTTGGCCATAGTTGTGTTGGCACAATTGCATCATATTCAATTGCATAACCTGTACGCATCATTTCAACATTTTCTAGGCCTGGAATTGTTCTAAGCATGTCACGTTGTACATCTTCTGGTAAGCTTGTGGATAAACCTTGTACATATACTTCTTGTGTATTACGCCCTTCTGGCTCTAAGAAAATTTGATGGCGTGGTTTATCATTAAATCTTACTACTTTGTCTTCAATAGAAGGACAGTATCTAGGGCCTGTTCCTTTAATCATACCAGAATACATAGCTGAACGATGTAAATTTTCATCTATTAAACGGTGTGTTTCTGTACTTGTATATGTCAACCAACATGGAATTTGATCCATAATAAATTTCGTTGTTTCAAAAGAGAACGCACGTGGCTTATCATCACCTGGTTGAATTTCTGTTTTACTGTAGTCAATTGTATTACTGTTTACACGCGGAGGTGTCCCTGTTTTAAATCTAACAAGATCAAATCCAAGTTCCTCTAAATGCTCAGATAATGTAATAGACGGTTGCTGATTATTTGGACCGCTTGAATATTTTAAGTCGCCCATGATAATCTCGCCGCGTAAAAATGTTCCAGTTGTAATTACAACGGTTTTTGCTGTATATTCTGCACCAGCTTGTGTAACTACCCCTTTACATACACCTTCTTCAACGATTAAACGCTCTACCATTCCTTGGAACAACGTTAAGTTTGGTGTTTCTTCAATTGTTTTCTTTAATTCATGTTGGTAAGCGAATTTATCAGCTTGCGCTCGAAGTGCACGTACGGCTGGTCCCTTACCTGTATTTAGCATACGCATTTGAATATGAGTTTTATCAATATTACGTCCCATTTCTCCGCCTAATGCATCAATTTCACGAACAACAATCCCTTTCGCTGGTCCACCAACAGAAGGGTTACATGGCATGAATGCTACCATATCCAAGTTAATTGTTAACATTAATGTTTTTGAGCCCATTCGTGCTGCCGCAAGACCAGCTTCACATCCTGCATGACCTGCACCGATTACTATGACATCGTATGAACCGATATTGTATCCCATTGTTTATTCCTCCTAATAATCTCTATCTTTCTACAACTTCACTATATTATTTTCCTAAACAAAATTGAGAGAACAACTGGTCAATTAAGCTTTCATGCACTGTGTCCCCAGTAATTTCACCAAGTATTTCCCACGTTCTTGTTAAATCAATTTGTACCATATCAATTGGTACACCATTTTCAATCGCCTCAACTGCATCACCGATTGTTTTTCCTGCTTGTGTTAATAATCCAATATGTCTCGCATTAGAAACATATGTCATATCTGCAGAATCGATTGTTCCTTCAAAGAATAAATCAGCTATTGCCTTTTCGAGTTCATCTATTCCTTGTTCCTCAATTAAGGATGTTGTAATAACACGATTTCCCGCGGCTAACTCTGTAACACGTTCCATATCAATCGCTTGCGGTAAATCAGTCTTATTCACAATAACAATAAAGTCTTTTCCTTGTACCGCACGGAATAGATCTTCATCCTCATTTGTTAAAGCCTCGCTATAGTTGACAACAACTAATACTAAATCCGCTTGGCTCATCATTTCTTTTGAACGTTCCACACCAATTCGTTCAACAACATCTTCTGTCTCCCGAATACCGGCTGTATCTATAAGTTTAAGAGGTACACCACGCACGTTAACGTACTCTTCAATAACATCACGAGTTGTTCCTGCAATATCAGTTACAATTGCCTTTTTCTCCTGAACAAGACTATTTAATAACGATGATTTCCCAACGTTAGGTCTACCGATAATTGCTGTAGCAATACCTTCACGTAAAATTTTCCCCTGTTTTGATGTTTCTAATATTTTTTCGATTTCCGAACGAACATGCGTCGCTTTCTCAATTAAAATATTATGTGTCATCTCTTCTACATCATCGTATTCTGGATAATCTATATTTACCTCAACATGAGCTAATGTTTCTAATATTTCTTGACGCAAAAGACCAATTAATTTAGATAATCGCCCTTCCATTTGATTAATTGCTACATTCATCGCACGATCTGTTTTTGCTCGAATCAAATCCATAACAGCTTCTGCTTGTGATAAGTCGATACGTCCATTTAAAAAAGCACGTTTTGTAAATTCGCCCGGTTCTGCCAATCGTACTCCTTGTGCTAGAATAAGTTGCAATACTTTATTTACTGAAACAAGTCCACCGTGACAGTTAATTTCCACTATATTTTCACGTGTAAAAGTCCTTGGTGCGCGCATAATAGACACCATAACTTCTTCAATAACTTGATTTGTATCTAAATCAACAATATGACCATAATGAATAGTGTGAGAAGGAACCTCTGTTAAATCCTTCCCCTTAAAAATACGATCAACTTTCTCAACCGCATCATCCCCACTTACTCGAACAATGGCAATTGCACCCTCTCCAAGCGCTGTGGAAATCGCAGCAATTGTATCAAATTCCATGTCCTTTCACCTCACTTGCTTATTTATCTCTATTTCAACATGATTATTTCTTTCACTAAATTATTAGGATACCATAACGAACCTATCTACAAAAGAAGAATAACTCATTTTATTATATCCCCATGTAAAAAACACTAAACTTATTCACAGTGGATAAGTTTAGTGTTTTTTAGTTATCCACATCTATTTTCCGCTCAAAAAAACCGGCACTCATTTGAGCAACCGGTCATTTAGGAGATATTACAACATGCCGATGTGGTTCATTTCCTTCAGAAGTTGTATTGATACCTTGATGATTTGATAATGCCTGATGAATAATTTTTCGTTCAAAAGATGGCATCGGTTCTAAAATAACTCTTTTTTTCGTATTAAATACTTGTTTCGCTAATCGATAAGAAAGTGATTCTAACGTACTTTTTCTTTTACTACGATAATTTTCAGCATCTAGTGTAATACCGATATACTGCTTCGTGTTACGATTCGCGACAAGTTTTGTTAAATACTGTAAAGAGTTCAATGTATTACCTCTTTTCCCAATTAAAACACCTACATTATCACCAGAAATTGTAAATTCGATTTCGCGTCCTTTTACAATTTTACTAATCTCGACTTCCACACCCATATCGTGAATAACATTTCTTAAATATTCTTCACATTCTTGAATTGGATCTTTCTTCAATACAACTTCTACTACTGCAGGGCGATTCCCAAATAAACCTAAGAATCCCCTTTTACCCTCATCGACAATATTTATATCTACTCGATCTTTTGATGTATTTAATTGCCTTAAAGCATCCTCTACTGCCAGCTCGACTGTTTGTCCTTTAGCAGTAATTACACTCACTTGCTTGAGCCTCCAGCCTTACCAGCCTTACTAGCCTTAATCTCTGGTCCTTTAATAAAGTACATTTGAGCAATACCAAAGATATTACCAACAACCCAGTAAAGTGATAATGCAGCTGGGAAGTTAATTGCAAAGATTAAAATCATAATCGGCATAAGCCAAAGCATCATTGCCATTTGTGGATTTTGACCAGCTGTTCCTGCCATTGCAAGCTTTTGCTGAATAAATGTCGTAATTGCTGCAACGACTGGTAAGATATAGAACGGGTCTGCATGTCCTAAATCGAACCATAAGAAACTATGTTGTTTAATTTCAGCTGTTCTCATAATCGCATGATAAAACGCGAATAAAATAGGCATCTGAACAAATATCGGTAAACATCCTGCCAATGGATTTACACCATTCTTTTGATATAACTGCATCATTTCTTGTTGTAGTTTTTGCTGTGTTGCTTGATCTTTAGAACTATATTTCTCTTTTAACTTCACCATTTCTGGTTGTAACGCTTGCATTGCCTTTGTACTCTTTGTTTGTTTAATCATTAATGGTAATAATGCAAAACGAATGATAAGAGTTGTAATAACAATTGCTAAACCGTAATTACTGTTAAATAAGTCGGCAAAATACGTGATTAACTGAGAAAGCGGATATACGAAATATTCATTCCAAATCCCAGTACTTTTCGATGTAATCGGCTGACCCGTTTCACTACAACCGGTGGCAATCGCCATTAATGCAACGACCATGGCTAGTAAACCTAATTTCTTTTTCAAAGCCTACTCCTCCTTGTATCGGTATGTATATAGTGTAATTCATTTCCTTACGCTACTTTTTTATTCTTTTCATACCAGAGCGTTTAAAGACATGAATTAAGCTTTTCTTTACTTCTTCATATGTCATCTCTGCACAAGGCTTCCTTGCTATTATAACAAAATCTTTTCCAGAAGCTATCTCATCTTTTAACTCTGTAATAGCCTGACGGACCATGCGCTTAATTCGATTACGAACTACTGCATTTCCTATTTTCTTGCTAACAGAAAGGCCGATGCGAAAGTTTGGCTGTTCTTCTTTATCTAATTGGTATACAACAAACTGACGATTTGCATTTGATTTTCCTTTTTGAAAAACCGCCTGGAATTCATCATTCTTCTTTATACGATGTTTTTTCTTCATATCAATTGACACTCCTGTATTTCATCAGCGGAAATTCACTATTATTAGAAAAAAAGACCACTGAACGATCAGTGGTCTACGCAGATAATACTTTTCTTCCTTTACGACGACGAGCTGCTAGCACTTTACGTCCGTTCGCTGTGCTCATACGGCTGCGGAAACCATGTACTTTGCTGCGCTTACGTTTATTTGGTTGGTAAGTTCTTTTCATTATATGACACCTCCCTGAGGAATATCTGTTAAAGACAGTCCTATAAATTATAGTTAATTAACTAGGAAAATGTCAATGGTTCTAGAAATTTTCATCAAATATTCATTTTGAACCTATTCACATACTTTT
The DNA here is from genome assembly GCF_000007825.1 of Bacillus cereus ATCC 14579. Classification (NCBI taxonomy): domain Bacteria; kingdom Bacillati; phylum Bacillota; class Bacilli; order Caryophanales; family Bacillaceae; genus Bacillus; species Bacillus cereus. Next base: position 5,411,657 of record NC_004722.1, read on the forward strand.
TCACAGCACCTATATTTCCTTGTGGATAAATATTTTTTCGCGCTTTTTATATCCACAAACTTTTTTCGCACTTTTACACAGTATATCGTGTTGTGGACAAGTTTATTCCACAAGGTATTGATTTTGTGGATAACTTTCTTAAATTCATTGCTA